>NZ_JBMDIQ010000010.1:0-180986 GCF_057808735.1 Chromobacterium sp. FG89
TCCTGATCCGCGAGGACGCGCCCGGGCAGCGCCGGCTGGTCGCCTACGCGGTGCCTGCCGCCGGCATCGAAGTTGACGTCGCGCGCTGGCGTGACGCGCTGGCCGCCCGCCTGCCCGACTACATGGTGCCCGCCGCCTGGGTGCCGCTGGACGCGCTGCCGCTAACCCCCAACGGCAAGCTGGACCGTCGCGCCCTGCCGGCGCCGGAGCTGACGCTGGCCGAACACCGCGAGCCGGTCACCGAAAAAGAAAAACTACTGGCCGAAGCCTTCGCCCAGACCCTGGGCCTGGAGCGCGTCGGCCTGGATGACAGCTTCTTCAACCTCGGCGGCGATTCGCTGCTGGCCTTGCGGCTGAAGGGCCTGGCGCTCAAAGCCGGCGTCTCCTTCGAACTGGCCAGCCTGTTCGAACACCACAGCGTGGCGCTGCTGGCCACCCATGCCGAACAGGCGGCCGCCGCCACCGCGCCGGCCGAACCGTTCTCGCTGCTGGACCCCGCCGACCGCCGGCGGTTGCCGCCAGACGCGGTGGACGCCTACCCGCTCAGCCAATTGCAGCAGGGCATGCTGTTCCACAGCGCCTTCCGCGACGGCTCGACCCTATACCACAACATCGTCGGACTGGCGGTGTCCCTGCCTTACGACGCCGCCGCGCTGCGCCGCGCGCTGGATGCGCTGTGCCGTCGACACGAGCTGCTGCGCACCCGCTTCGCGCTGGACGGCTATCTCGAACCCTTGCAACTGGTATTGGCCACGGCCGCCATTCCGCTGAGAGAAGGCGATCTCGGACCGCTGCCGCCCGCCGCGCAGCAAGAAACCCTTACGGCCTTCATCGCCGCCTGGTCCAAACAGGCTTTCGATCCCGGCGCCGCGCCGCTGCTGCACGCCCACGCCCACCGGCTGGGCGAACGGCGCTTCCATCTGACGCTGCGCATCCACCACGCCATCCTCGACGGCTGGAGCGACTCCGTCTTCATCGTCGAACTCGCCCAGCTCTACCAGGCCGAGCTGGCCGGCCAGCCCTGCCGGCTGCCCGCGCTGGCCAGCCGCTACCGCGACTACATCGCGCTGGAACGCGAGGCGATGGCCTCGCCGGCCAGCCGGGATTTCTGGCGGGAACAGCTGCGCGGTTACGAAGCCGCCGCCGCGCTGCTCGCGCGGGAGGAAAACACCGCCGTGGCGGCCGACGGCCCGCTGCAGATCCACGCCGACATCGCCATAGACGAGCCGGTTTCGACGGCGCTGACCGCGCTGGCGCGCCGCTTGAACGCGCCGCTGAAATCGGTGCTGCTGGCCGCCCACCTGGCGGCGCTGGCCATGCTGACCGGCAAAAGCAGCGCCTGCACCGCGCTGGTCACCAACGGCCGGCCGGAAACCGCGGACGCGGAGCATATGGTGGGCCTGTTCCTGAACTCGGTGCCGCTGCGCATGGAGATCCGGCGCGAACCCTGGACCCGGCTGATAAGCCGCGTGATAGACGCGGAACGGGCGCTGCTGCCGCACCGGCGTTATCCGCTGGCCACCATGCTGCGCGACGCCGGCCTGCGCGACGCCGGCGAGGCCATCTTCAATTACACGCATTTCCAGGCGCTGGAAGCGCTGGCCGACTGGCGTCAGCAAGACAGCGCAATGGACAACAGCTTCGCGCTGCAAATCAATTTCCGTCCCGACGGCGCGCGCATCGCCGGCAGCCTGACCGCCCACCGCGACGCCCACGACGCCGACGCGCTGCGGCGCTACGCTCGCTGCTACGCCGCCGTGCTCGCGCAGCTGGCCGGCGACCCCAACGGCCTGGTGCGCCGTCTGGACCTGCTGGACGAGGACGAGCGCCGCCTGCTGCTGGATGGCCAGGCCAGCGCCCGCGACATCGCGCCGCTGACGCTGTGCGAGCTGTTCGAGCGGCAAGTCCGCCGCGCGCCGGACGCGCCGGCGCTGGACTGCGACGGTGAAACCTTGAGCTACGCCGAGCTCAACCGCCGGGCCAACCGGCTGGGCCGGCGGCTGATCGCCGCGGGCGTCGGACCCGGCAGGCTGGTGGCGGTCGCGCTGCCCAAATCGGCGGCGCTGCTCGTCGCGCAACTGGCGACGCTGAAAGCCGGCGCCGCCTATCTGCCGCTGGACCTCAACTACCCGGCGGAGCGGCTGGCGCTGATGCTGGACGACGCCCGCCCGGCCCTGGTGCTGAGCGACGCCGGCTCCGCCGCCCGCCTGCCGCAAACCGCCGGGCCGGTGATGGTGCCGGAGGCCGACGATAGCTTCGCGGACGGCGACATCGGCCAGCAAGAAAGGCTGCGCCCGCTGACGGCGGACGATCTGGCCTACGTGATCTACACCTCCGGCTCCACCGGCCGGCCCAAAGGCGTCGCGGTCGGCCACGCCGGACTGGCCAGCCTGGCGCAAGACCTGAAGGAGCGCTGCGCGCTGGACGCGTCCGCGCGCGTGCTGCAATTCTCCTCGCCGGGCTTTGACGCCTCGGTGCTGGAAATGCTGATGGCCTTCGCCGGCGGCGCCTGCCTGGTGCCCGCCAACGCCAGGCAGCTGGACGCCGACAGCCTGCCGGGCACGCTGCGCGCCGCGCGCGTCAGCCACGCGCTGCTGCCGCCGGCGCTGCTGGCCATGCTGGAACCGGCGCCGGATCTGCTGCCCGGCGCCTTGCTGGTCGGCGCCGACGCCTGCCCCGCCGAGGTGGTGGCCAAATGGGTGCGCGGCCGCCGGATGATCAACGCCTACGGCCCTACCGAATCCACCATCTGCGCCACCCTGAGCGACCGCCTGACCAACGGCGCGCCGCCCATAGGCCGACCGGTGCTCAACAGCCAGGTCTATCTGCTGGACGAGGCCTTGCAGCCGGTGCCCGCCGGCGTCGCCGGCGAGCTGTACGTGGCCGGCGCCGGCCTGGCGCGCGGCTATCTTAACCGCCCCGCGCTCAGCGCCGAGCGCTTCGTCGCCAATCCCTACGGCCCGCCCGGCAGCCGGCTCTACCGCAGCGGCGACAAGGCGCGGCGCCTGGCCGACGGCCAGCTGGAGTTCCTCGGCCGTCTCGATCAGCAGATCAAGCTTCGCGGCTATCGCATCGAGCCGGGCGAGATCGAGGCCGCGCTGCTCGCGCAAACCGGCGTGGTCCAGGCCGTGGTCTTGCCTGTCGACGACGACGGCCGCAAGCGCCTGATCGCCTACGCCGTCCCGCGCGCCGGCGCGAGCCTGGACGGCGCGCGGCTGCGCGCCGAGCTTGCCGCCGGCCTGCCCGACTACATGGTGCCCGCCGCGGTGACGGTGCTACCCGCCCTGCCGCTGAACGCCCACGGCAAGCTGGACCGCGGCGCGCTGCCGGCGCCAGTCTTCGCGGCCGCGCCGCAGCGCTTGCCGGCCACGCCGCTTGAACAGACGCTGGCGGAGCTGTTCGCGGAAACGCTGCGCTTGCCGGCCGTGGATCTGGACGCCGGCTTCTTCGAACTAGGCGGCGACTCCTTGCTGGCAATGCGGCTGGCCGCCCGCATCCGCGGCAAGCTGGGCGTCAGGCTGTCGATGGAACAGCTCTTCCTCGCCCCCAGCGTCGCCGAATTGGCGCGACGCCCGGCGTTTGGCCGCCCGGACGAACCGTCGTCGGCGGCCGGCGGCCGCTCGTTCTGGCTGACCGTCCGCCAGCAAGACGGCGCGCCGGTCTCGCTGCGCTGCGACGGCGAGCTGGAGCTGCCGGCCTTGCGCCAGGCCTTGCGCGAGCTTGGCCGCCGTCACGCCGCCCTGAACGCGCAAACCAAACCTGCCGCAATGATAGAAACCGCCAACGGCCTAGCCTTTCCCGCCGCGCTTCGCCAGGCCGCCGACAGCGGCGCCGGCGCGCCGATCGCGCCGCTGCTGCGGGAGCTGGCCCAGGCTTACGCCGCCCGCGCCGACGGCGGCACCCCCGATTGGACGCCGCTGCCGCGGCCATACGCCGACTACGCGGATTACGCCTCGTCGCGCGCAGAACTCAGCCAGGCGACGCCCCCCTCCGACACGCCGGCTTCGCGCCATTCCACCCCCTTTTTCACGACATTGGAGCAAGCATGAACACTCCCCATCCCGACACGGCCGTCTACCTGAAAAGCGGCGTCAAACTGGAACCGCTGTTCCACCGCTGGTACGCCTGGAGTCATCTGGTGTCCCCGGTTCAGCAGGCGATCAATCTGGCCTTCCGCCAGATTCCGCTGCTGCGCTCTTTCATCGCCAACCCCAATGTGCACATCGCCGCCTCCAAAAACCCCCAGATGCTGGGCGGCCCCTTCCTGGAACTGCCGGCCAGCGATCTGCCCGCGGTGCGCCGCCTGCTGCAGGACACGCTGAAGGACGCGGCGCCGCTGCTCCGCTTCGCCGAAGATCTGCAAAAGCTCAATCGCCAGCTGCAGCAAACCGCCAGCGGCCACAGCCTGGACGCGGTCTACGCCGAGTTGCCGCCCACGCTGGCCGGCCTGGTCGAAGTCAGCTACGACCTCAACCATCACCCCGGCCTCCGCGTGCTGGACCCATTGCTGAGCTATCCGGCCGCCGCGGACGCGGACCGGCAGGCGCTGGCCTTCAGCACCGAGCGCGACGAGCAGCGCCATTTCTTTCTGAACACGCCCCGGCTGGACGGAGACGCCAGGCTGGTGCTCCCGCTGCCCTTCGCCGCTCCTCATCACGAAGCGCTCGCCGCCAGCCGGATACGCGCCGTCCCTTACGCGGAACTGAAGCAGGCGCTGAAGGTGCCGGCGGAACAGGAAGCCCGCTTCCGCGGCTTCTTCGACACCGAAGCGCCGCGGCGCGAGCAGCCCGAGTATCACGGCGGCGACGTGCGCATCCGTTATTTCGGCCACGCCTGCGTCTTGTTGCAAACGGCGTCCACCTCGGTCCTGATCGATCCCTTCGTCACCTGGGACCGGGACGGCGAACCGCAGCGGCTGACTTTCGACGATCTGCCCGACCATATCGACTACGTGTTCATCACCCACAACCATCAGGATCACTTCAGCCCGGAGCTGCTGCTGCAATTGCGCGGCCGCATCGGCCGCCTGCTGGTGCCGCGCCACAACAGCCGCAGCTTGGCCGATCCGTCGATGAAGCTCACGCTGCGCGCGCTCGGCTTCCGCAACGTGTCCGAACTCGAGCCGATGGAAAGCGTGCGCTTCGACGACGGCGAAATCGTCAGCCTGCCGTTTTACGGCGAGCACGCCGACCTGGACATCGAAAGCAAGCACGGCATGTTCCTGCGGCTGAAAAACCGCCGCTTCCTGTTCCTGGCGGACTCGGACTGCAAGGACCGCGCGCTCTACCGCCGCATCGTGGAGCGTCTGGGCAAGGCGGACACGCTGTTCATCGGCATGGAGTGCGACGGCGCGCCGCTCAGCTGGCTGTACGGCCCGTACACCGGCAGCCCGCTCAGCCGGCGCGACGACGAATCCCGCACCTTGTCCGGTTCCGACTGCGAGCACGCCTGGAGCATCGTCGAGGAGTTCGACTGTAAGAAGATCTACGTCTACGCGATGGGGCAAGAACCCTGGATGCGCTTCGTCACCGGCCTGGAGTATTCGGCCGACAGCAAGCAGATCGTCGAGTCGAACAAGTTCCTCGAGCGCTGCCGCGCCGCGGGCCTGAGCGCGGAACGGCTGTACGGCTGCAGCAGCTTCAGCTGCTGAGCCTGTTCAATGTCCGCCGCGCGTCGTAAAAGCTTCCAGGACGCCGTCGCCGGCTTGGGGCGCGGGGCTGAATAAAGGCTTGCTCTTGTCGACTGATTGCCGACCCAAGGTATTCGCTTATGAAATTTTCACTCGATGCCGGCTACGGCTGGCTTGCGTCCTTGCAACAGGAACGACTGTTCCACCTGGATCCGCTGGCGCCGGACGCCGCCTCATGCTCGTTTCCCGTCGTGCTGCGGATAAGCGGCGCGCTGGACGCCGCGGCATTGGAGACGGCCCTGGCCGCGGTCGTGGCCAAACACGAGGCCTTGCGCACGACGATGGCCTTCGACGGCGACGAACTGCTTTGCTCGACGCGGCACGCCTGGCCCGGCCCCCTGCTCCAGCCGACGCGCCTGGAACCGGCGAGCGGGGACAGCGCCGGCCTGGCCGCGGCCGTCCGGGAAGTCATCGACCGCCCCTTCGATCTGGCGACGGGGCCTTTATTTCGCTTTGCTCTCTTTCAGCCGGCGGATGATGAGGCGAGCCTGGTCATGGTGTTCCATCAGGCTGTTTTTGACGCCTGGTCGGCCGGCATCCTGGCTACAGACCTGGACACGGCTTATGCCGCCGCCTTGAACGGCGGCGACGTCGAGCTCGCGCCCAATGCGCTCGATTACGCGGACTTCGCCCATTGGCAGCGCGAACCATGGTGCGCCGGCGCGCCCCGGCCTTCACGATTGGGCGCGGACGGTCCGTTGCCGGCCACGATATCGACGGACGGCGCTCAATGGGCGCTCAAGCTCCCCTCCGAGCAGGAACAACAATTGCGCCGGCTTCAACAGGAAACGGGAGACGCCTTGCTGGTCGTTTTCTCATCCTTGCTCAGTCTTTTCCTGGGCGCGGAAAGCGGCCGGGATGAAATCCTCATCGACGCGTCCGTCCCGGGGCGACGCCACGCGGAAGCCAATGACATCATCGGCCTGTTCGAAACCCCGCTCCCGCTGCGCTTGCGCCTGGACGCCAAGCCCACTCTGCGGGAGATGCTGGACCAGGTCCGCACGCAGGCCGCGCAGGGCGCGGAGAACCGGAACATGGCGTTTGAACCCTCCGCCGCCTTGGAGCCGCCAGGGTTTCAAGTCGCCGCGCGGGTGCGAAAACGCCCGCTCTGGCGTCTCGCCGGCCTGCGGCTGACCGAGCAGGCGGCGCATGCCGGACGCGCGAAGCGCGACTTGAGCTTTGTGCTGGACGAGCGCGACGACGGCGTCTGGCTGACGCTAGAGTACGCCGACGCCTTGTTCGAAGCCTCGGCCGCCCAGCGGCTCTTGAACGGGCTGGTCCGCTTCGCCGCGCAATGCCTGGCCGATCCCGCCCGCCGGCCGGACGCCTTGCCGACGGCTGATGAGCAAGAACTCGCCAGCCGCGGACAAGAGCGGGACACCGGCGCGCTCGCGGCGTTGGCGCGGCCCCAGGCCGACGCCCGGCTGGGCCAGCTGTCCAGCAATCAGCAAAGCCTGTATTTCTTTGAGAAACTGGCCCCGGACCGCGCCTTGTACAATGTCCCGCTGCATCTGGAGATGCGCGGCCAGCTGGACCCCGCCCGCCTGGAGGCGGCGCTGGAACAGCTGCTGAAACGCCATGAAGCCCTGCGCGCGCGCTTTGTGGAAACCCCGGCCGGCCTGCGGCAGGACGTCGGCGCGCCGCCCTCCCGCGTACTCGAAACCGCGGATCTCAACCAACTGCCGCCGGAGCGCCGCGACGCCGGCTTCGCCAGCCTGGAACGGGATGTCAGCTCGACCCCCTTCGACCTCGCCGCCGGCCGGCTCTTCCGCTTTTGCCTGGCGCGCCGCGACCGCGATCACTGGGTGTTGCTGATGGTGTTTCACCACATGGCGTTTGACGGCCATTCCGCGCAGATATGGCTGCGCGATCTGCGAACCCTGCTGCGAGGCGGCGCCTTGCCCGCCATGGGGCCCGCGATGACGGTGAGAGAGGCCGCCGCCGAGGAGCGGGCCTGGCAGCGCAGCCGCGACTACCAGAAGGCGCTGAGCCGCTGGCTAGACCGCCTGGCGGGAAGCGCGGCCCCGCTCAATCTCAGGCCGGACCGCCCGCGCCCGCTGCGACGCGACTACGCCGGGGCCTTCCTGGAATGCGCCTTGCCCCAGGCGCTGCTGGGCGAGCACATCCAGCGCGCCGCCCAGCTTGGCGCCTCGCCGTTCATGGCCGTCGCCGCCCTGCTCGCCGCCTATCTGTCCGCGCGCGGCAATCAGGCCGACGTCTGCCTGGGCTTCCCCCATGGCGGACGCGGCGACGGCGCGATCGAGGACACCATAGGCAATTTCGTCAATTTGCTCGCCATGCCGGTGCGGATAGAGACCGCCGACACCCCGCGCAACATCATTGAAAAAGTGCGCCAAACCGCCCAGGCGAGCTACGCCGGCTACCGGGTGCCCTTCTCCTCCCTCGTCGATCGGCTTGGCCTGGAGCGCGTTCCCGGCCAACACCCGGTCTTCCAGGCGGTGGTCACCGTCGATCAAGACTTCGACGGCTGGACGCAGGACGGCCTGACCGTGGCCTTGCTGCCGGGCAGCAACCCTATCGCCAAGTTCGACCTGGCCTTCGGCTTCAATCTGGCGCGCAGTTGCGTCCGCATCGAGTACGCGACCGATATGTTCGACCCGGCGTCGATTGAAGCCATGGGCGCGGAACTATCGGCCTTGCTGTCCCAGTGCGTGCGGGGCTTCGACGCGCCGCTGCGGCAGGCCGCCGGCGCGACGGCCGCCGGGGAGGTGCCGCGCACCGCGCCCAAGCTGCTGAGAAAACCCAAGCCGGCCGGCGCCGGGAACGCCGGCTTGGTGGCGGACGCGACGTGAGCCCATGTCGAGCGCCGACAACTGACCAACCGCCGGAGGGCGCAAAGCGCTCTAGCCGGCAGGACATGCAAAACCAATGACTCATCCAACAGAACTCAGCGCCTGCCAAACGCTTGCCGAGGCCTTCTCCCGCTCGGTCCAGCGCTTTCCCGACCGCATCGCCGTGCAATGCGCGGCGGCTTCGCTCAGCTACCGGCAACTGGATCAGCGAGCGGACGCCCTGGCCCGCCGCCTCCGCGCCATGGGCGTGACCGCCGAAACCCTGGTGGGCTTGTCCGTGCGCAGATCGTCCGATCTGATCGTCGCCATGCTGGCCATTCTGAAAGCCGGCGGCGCCTACCTTCCGCTGGACCCGGAGTATCCGGCGGAGCGGCTGGACTACCTCGTCGGCGACGCCCGGCCCAAGCTCATCGTCGTGGATGCGGCATCGCGGGAACGGCTGGCCGCCGCCGCGTCCGCCAAGGACATCCCGCAGCTTGATCTGGACGCCTTTGCCCCATCGCGCGACGATCACACAGAGACGCCCGCAGGCGGCGCGCCGAATCGCGACAACCTGGCTTACGTCATCTATACCTCGGGCTCGACCGGAGGCCCCAAAGGCAGCCTGATCACCCACCGCAATGTGCTGCGGCTGTTTGCCGAGTCCCAGCCTTATTACGACTTTGGGCCGGAGGACGTCTGGCCCTTGCTGCATTCCTACGCCTTCGATTTTTCGGTCTGGGAAATCTTCGGCGCGCTCTTGCATGGCGGAACCTTGCTGGTCCCGGACCTGGCCACCATTCGAGACCCTTCCGCGCTGCTGGCGTATTTGCGGCGGCATGGCGCGACGGTGCTCAACCAGACGCCGTCCTTCTTCTATCAGCTGGCCCTGTATCTGAGCGAACATCCGGAACAGCGCGAGGCCCTGGAATCGCTGGCCTTCGTGGTGTTTGGCGGCGAGCGGCTGGACCTGACACAGCTCAAGCCCTGGTTCAAGACCATGGGCGACGAGGGCCCGGTGCTGGTCAATATGTACGGCATCACCGAGACCACCGTGCACGTCACCTTGCACGTGGTCGACGCCGACGAGACGAAGCATAGGAAGTCCGCCGGCATCGGCTCGGCCTTGCCTGACTTGTCGCTATTCCTGCTCGACGAGGACTTGCAGCCGGTGGCGGCCGGCGAGGTCGGCGAGCTGTATGTCGCCGGTCCGGGACTGGCGCGCGGCTATCACGGCCGGCCCGGCCTGACCGCCGAGGCCTTCATTCCCTGCCCCTTCCCCGGCCGCGAAGGCCAGCGGATGTACAAAACTCAGGATCTGGCGAAGATCGACCCGCACGGCGAGCTGGTTTACGAATCGCGCAAGGGCGGCTACCTGAAGATCCGCGGTTTCCGGGTTTCGCTGGCGGAGATCGAATCCGCGCTCTGCGAGCTGGACGGCGTCGCCAACGCAGTGGTCCAGGCCTCGTCCGAGGATGGGCGAGATCTGGTGTCGGCCTATCTCCGCTTCGCGTCCGCGCCGATGAGCTTGCGGGAACTCCGCCAGGCGCTGGCGGAAAAGCTGCCCGGCTTCATGATGCCGCACCACTTTCATTGCATCGACAGCCTGCCGCTGACCGCTCACGGCAAGATCGATCGCAGCCGTTTGCCGCACATGGCGCGGGCCCTGAGCGACGAACGCCCGCCGGACGCGCCGGCCTCGGCCGACGAAGCCGACATGACGGCGATCTGGCGCCGGGTGCTCGGCGTGGAACGTCTTGGTCCTAACGATGATTTCTTCGCCTTGGGCGGGGACTCCATCCGCGCCGTGGAACTGATCATGGCGCTCAATCGCGCCGGCTGGGCCGCCACGGTGGAAGACGTGTTTCACTCGCCCAATGTCCGGGACCTGAACGACCGCAGCCTGCGGGGCGAAACCGGCTTGCCGCCGACGCAGGCGAAACGCGCGAACGCCGCGTCCGACATGCAGCGCCTGATGCTGGAGCACTATCAGGCGGCCCCGGCAGGGCTGGGCGTCTATCACGTGCAGCAGTGGTTTGACTGCGTGGACGCGGCGCTCGACATCGGGCGGCTCATGGAGTCCTTCCGCTTGGAGTTTTCCCGGCATCCCGTCTTCCGCACGCTCTTCGTCCGCGACGGCGACGCGATTCTCCGCATCGACGCGGGCAGGGAACGGGTGCGCCTGGACGCCGTCGACCTCCGGCGCGACGCCCCTGCCCGGCGGCGGGCGCGGATTGCCGAGTACGCGCGCGCCGATCTCCACGCGCCATTCGCGCCCTTCGAGGCGGCAAGCGAAACGGCGCGGCTGCGCTTCTTCCAAACCGAGGACAGCCGCTGCGTCGTTTTCCTGAGCATCCACCACGCGATAGACGACGGCTGGGGTCAGCAACGCTTTTTCGACGCGGTATTCCAGCGCTATCAGCGCCATGACGCCATCGCGCCGCCGGCGCGCGCGGACGTGTTTTCCGAATACGTCGCCCTCCAGCAGCGCATGGCCCTGGACCCGGCGGCGATTGAATACTGGCGGCGAGCGCCGTTTGCCGGCGCGCAGACGCTTGAGCGACGGAGAACGCCGCCGGCCGGAATGACGGAGCACAAAAAACGCATCGCGCCCCGGCTGGTGGCCCGCGTCGGCCACTGCGCGCGCGCGCGGCGCATCCAGACGCGATCCTTGTATTTGGCCGCCGCCGGGCAAGCGATCGCGCGCGCGACCCGGGACCCTCAGGTCTTGATCGGAATGGTGGTCAACGGCCGGGTGCCGGAACTGAGCGATCCGCTGGACGCGGTGGGCCTGTTCTGGAATTTGCAGCCGCTGTCGTTTCAGGCCTTGGCGTGCCCGCTGGAGACGGCTGAGGCCATCCACCAGCGCCTGCTGCTGCAGGAGAAATACGCGCTCTACCCGCTCAGCGCGATTTTCGATGCGCGCAGCCCCGGCCGGGAGTTCCTTTACACCTTCAACTTCACGAATTTCCGGGCGCGGGATTCGAAAACGGCGGATTTGCGGGACTGGGACGGCGTGGATCGCTTCCACTACCCCGTCAATATCGCCGTCCATCTGGACGAGGGCTCGGACATCGCCGAATTCCGGCTGAGCGGCGATCCCGCTTATTGCGGCGAGGCCGCGGCGGACGCGCTGTTCCAGGCTTTCGAAGAAGCGCTGGGCGTCGCCGTCGGGGAGCTGGCCGGCCTAGGCGCTTGACGCGGCCGCGCGAGGCCGGCGCTCCCGGCCTCAGCGCGACAGCAAGGCGGCCACTCGCTTGGCGGTGGCCTTGGCCGACTGCGGGTTTTGCCCGGTCACCAGCCGGCCGTCCACCACCACCTTGGGCATGAACGGCAGCCAGGCTTTTTCATAGCGGGCGCCGCGCCGCCTCATTTCCTCCTCGGCGTTGTAGGGCACTTTGCCGGCCACGCCGGCCAACACTTCCTCCCGCCAGGAAAAGCCGGTCAGCCGGCGGCCGGCCACCAGCAGCGCGCCGTCGGACAAGCGGATATTCAGCAGGCCGCAATAACCGTGGCACACCGAGGAAACGACGCCGCCCTGCTCGTAGATCTCGCGGGCGAGCCGCTGCAGGCCGGCGTGCTCCGGAAAATCCCACATCACCGCGTGGCCGCCGGTGAAATAGATCGCGTCGAACGCCGCCGGGGCGATGTCTTCCGGCTTGGCGGTATCCGCCAGCAAGGCCCGCTTATCGGCGCTGGCCAGCCAGGCCCGCGCCGAGGCGTCGGCGTTCGGCCATTTCAGCGAGCGCGGCTCCAAGGGAGAGGCGCCGCCCAGCGGGCTGATCAACTGCTGCTCCCAGCCTTGCGCGGCGAACACCTCGTAAGCGTGGCTCAATTCAGACAGCCACAAACCGGTGGCTTCGGACGGATCGGCATAGTGAGCGACATTGCTCACCACATGCAGAATGCGCTTGCTCATGACGGCTTCTCCTCATCAAAGCGCCGCTGGGGTTTGAACACGGTTTGCGTCGGCCGTTTCCGGCGGCGGGCCTGCGCCACCTTAAGCTTCAAGTCCGCTTGAGGGTCAAGGCATTTCACCTGAGCCTAAGCGCCCGTTTACGACTTTTCCGGGAGCGGGCCTTGCCCGCTTCCCGGCGCTCCGCCCGCCGCGCCGTCCTCGTCGCGCAGGCGGTTCAACACCCATTGGGCCCGCTCGTCGCAGGCCAGCCCTTCCGGCCCGTTCTCCATGCTGGCGATCACCCGCCGCAACTGGGCCTTGTTCTGCTCCAGCCGCTGCTGCAAGCGTTCGATCTCGGCCACTTTGCGCATGAGCCCCGCCAGCAGGTCCTCATGCTGCCAGGCCTTAGGCTCCGTCGGCAGCAGACGGCGAATCTCGTCCAGGGAAAAGCCGGCGCTCTGGGCGCTGGCGATGATGTCCAATATCCACAGCGCTTCCGGGCCGTAATCGCGGTAGCCGTTGGCCCCGCGCGCCACCGCCCGGATCAGGCCGCTGGCTTCATAAAAGCGAATGCGGGAGGCGGTCATGCCGCAGCGCTTCGCCAATTCTCCAATTTTCATCCGCGTTCTCGATCGGGGCTTGACATTAAAGTTAACTTTAAACCTATGGTTGAGCCAAGATCAAACCCGGAGCGCGCGCTCATGACCCTATTCAGCCCCTTGACCCTTCCCAACGGTTCCAGCCTGCCCAACCGCATCGCCAAGGCGGCGATGGAAGAAAACATGGCGGACGCGGACCAGGCCCCGTCCGATGCCTTGATGAGGCTCTACCAGGCCTGGGCGGACGGCGGCGCCGGCCTGCTGATCAGCGGCAACGTGATGGTGGACGGCCGCGCGATGACCGGGCCGGGCGGCGTGGTGCTGGAAGACGAGCGCCAGATGGAGCGCTTCCGGCGCTGGGCCCGGATCGGCCGCTCCCGCGGCGCGCAGTTCTGGTTGCAGATCAACCATCCCGGCCGTCAGATGCCGGCCAATCTGGGCCAGGCCACCTGGGCGCCGTCCGCGGTGCCGCTGGACCTGGGCAAGATGTCCAGGCATTTCGCCCTGCCGCAGGCGATGACGCCGCAGGGGATCGCCGATGTGATACGGCGCTTCGCCCGCAGCGCGGGCCTCGCCGAGCAGGCCGGTTTCGACGGCGTGGAAATCCACGCGGCCCACGGCTATCTGCTCAGCCAGTTCCTGTCCCCGCTGTCCAACCAAAGAACGGACGCCTGGGGCGGCCCGCTGGAAAACCGGGCCCGCCTGTTGCTGGAGATCGTCAAAGCGGTGCGCGCGGAGGTGTCCCCGGGCTTCGCCGTGGCGGTCAAGCTCAATTCCGCCGATTTCCAACGCGGCGGCTTCAGCGCCGACGACGCCCGCCAGGTGGTGCTCTGGCTCAATGAGCTGGCGGTGGATCTGGTCGAGCTTTCCGGCGGCAGTTACGAAGTGCCGGCGATGCAGGGCGAGGCCCGCGACGGGCGCACCCTGGCCCGCGAGGCCTATTTCCTGACGTTCGCCCAAGCGCTCCAAACCGTGGCCGCCATGCCGGTGATGGTCACCGGCGGCATCCGCCGCCGGCCGGTGGCCGAACAGGTGGTGGCCAGCGGCGTGGCCATGGCGGGCATCGCCACCGCGCTGGCCCTGGACCCCAGGCTGCCCAGCGACTGGCGCCAGGGCAAGGACACCGCTCCGGCGCTGCCGCCCATCGCCTGGCGCAACAAGCCGCTGGCGGCGCTCGCCAATATGGCCGCGGTGAAGTTTCAGCTGCGCCGGCTCAGCCAGGGCAAGACGCCCAAGCCCCAGGTGTCGCCGCTGCGGGCGCTGATCCAGCAGCAGCTGGCCGCCGCCTGCCGCGCCCGCCGCTATCGACGCTGGGCGGCGCAACGTTGAGCCGGCGGCCTCAAGCGCCCGGCAGCGCGGCCAGAAAGCGCTTCAGCGCCGGGTTGGCCGCGTCCTTGCGGCTGACGAAGCTCAGCAGCATCGGCAAGGACAAATCCCGCAGCCGGAAGAAGCGCGCCTGGGCCGGCGGCCGGCCCAGATTGGCCGAGTTGACGATGGCGGCGCCGATGCCGGCGCAGACCAGCGACAAGATCGCCGTTTCGGTGCCGGCCTCCTGCGCCACCCTAAGACGCACGCCCAGTTGCCGGCAAGCGCTGATCAGGCGGTCGTAATAGCCGGGATAGGCCTCGCGCGGCATGGTGACGAAGGGCCGGTCCGCCAGGCTGCGCAGCGCGATGGGGCGGCTCTCGTCATGGCCGGTGTCCCAGCAGCGCGGCAGCGCCAGCACCACGTCGTGCTCCAGCAAGGGCAGGCCGGCCAGGCTTTCCGGCAAGTCTTCGTATTGGTAGATGAAGCCGCCGTCCAGCGCGCCCTCCTCCAGCGCGCTCAATTGCTGCGGCGTGTTCAGCACGCTCAGCTCCAGCGCCACCTCCGGCGCCTCCGCCTGGAAGCGGCTGAAAGCCTGGGGCACCAGGCCGTCCCAACCGGCGTTCTCCACGCAGCCCAGCCGCAGCCGGCCCAAAAGGCCGGCGGCCACGCGCCGCGCGCTCTCGGCCGCGTCGTCCAGCGCGGCCATCGCTTTGCGCACCTCGCGCAAATAGCTTGCGCCGGCCGCGGTCAGCTTGAGGCCGCGCGGCGAACGCTCAAACAGCGGCAGGCCCAGCTCTTGTTCCAGGTCCTGGATCTGCCGCGACACCGCCGGCTGGGTGATGTGCAGATGCTCGGAGGCCAGGCGCACGCTTTGGTGCTCGGCCACGGCGATGAAGTAACGAAGATGGCGCAATTCCATGCGGGGTCTTTCGGCTTAGCTATGCCTTTAAGTTATCACGAATTAATAATTCGGCATTGGAAAGCATGGATAATTTCCGCGATAGTGACGGTCAAGCCGCCGGCCGCGCCGGCGCGCACCCTAGCCGCAGAGACCCAAATGGACACCATCAGCCCCACTTATCAACTTGGCGACGCCAAGATCACCCGCGTGACGGACACCCTGCTGCACGGCCTGGCCCCGTCCTTCCTCTACCGCGATTGGAACGAGACGCTGCTGGCGCAAGAGCCGGGCTTGCGCGGCCTGCTGGACGCCGACGGCGCGCGCCTCACCCTGAGCGTGCACAGCTGGGCGGTGGAATGGGCCGGCCAGGTTTTCCTGATCGACACCGGCGTCGGCAATGACAAGGAACGCGCGTTCAACCCGCTGTTCCACCGGCTGCAAACGCCCTTTCTGGAACGCCTGGCCCGCGCGGGCATCCAGCCCGCGAACGTCGACCACGTGTTGCTGACCCATTTGCACGCGGACCATGTGGGCTGGAACACGCGGCTGATCAACGGCCAGTGGACGCCCACCTTCCCCAAAGCCCTCTATGCTTTGCCGCAAGGCGATCTGGATTTCTTCGCCACGCCGGAAGCGGACAGCCGGCGCATGGTGTTCGACGACAGCGTGGCGCCGGTGATCGCCTCCGGTCAGGCGCGCGTGATCGGCCTGGACGGCGGCGACTACCAGGACGGTTTCCGCTTCCACCCCACGCCCGGTCATTGCGCCGGCCATATGTCGATTTCGCTGAGTTCGCGCGGCGAGACGGCGCTGTTCTGCGGCGATGTGATGCATACGCCGATGCAGGTGTACCGGCCGGAATGGAATTCGGTGTTCTGCCGGGAGCAGGACGCGGCGCGGGCATCCCGGCGCTGGCTGCTGGACTTCGCCGCCGAGCGCCGCGCCCTGGTGTTCAGCGCCCACTTCGCCGACAGCTCCGCCGGCCGGGTGACGCGCCGGGACGGCGGCTTTGGCTGGACCTTCCTCTAGAGGCGCCGCTTAACGATCCGCCGCCTCCGTGGGGCGTCCCCGTCCACGCGGCTTTGAAACGCCGACGACAAGCTGCTCTAATCCTTAATCTCAATGCCTTGCGCCAGGCCTTGCACAGGCCCCCAACCTAGGAGCTCCTCATGGCCCTTCCCACCCTCGCGCCGGAGGCCGTCGCCGCTCTGGCCCAGGCCGCCGGCCTCAAGCTCGCCCCCGATCGCCTGGAGGCCGTCGCCGCCACCCTGGCCTTCATCCGCGCGGAAATCGCCAAGCTGGACCGGCTGAGCCCGGCCGACGCGCGCTCAGCGCCCCCCTTCGACCCGGACTGGAGGTAAACCCCGTGCAAGCCTATCAATTGAGCATTGTGGACGCCGCCCGGCAGATAGCGGACGGCCAGTTGTCGCCGGTGGAGCTGACCCGCTCGGTGCTGGAGCGGGCGCAAGAGAAAGAAGACCAGCTGTCCGCCTATGTCACGCTCGCCGCGGATCAGGCCATGGACGCCGCGCGGCGGGCCGAGCAGGAAATCCGCCGCAAGGAATACCGCGGCGTCTTGCACGGCATCCCCTACGCGCTGAAAGACCTGATAGACGCGGCCGGCCTGCCCACCACCGCCAGTTCGCAAGTGCGCCGGCATCACCTCGCCGCCGCCGACAGCGAGGTGGCCGCCCGGCTCAAACAGGCGGGCATGATCTTGACCGGCAAGACCCATACCCATGAATTCGCCTTTGGCCTGACCACGCCGCAAACCAACAATCCCTGGGCGCCGGAGCGCTCCCCCGGCGGCTCCAGCGGCGGTTCCGCCGCCGCGGTGGCTTATGGCGGCGCGCTGGCGGCGCTGGGCACCGACACCGGCGGCTCCATCCGGGTGCCGGCCGCCTTGTGCGGGCTGGTGGGCCTGAAGCCCACTTACGAACTGGTGTCCCGCCAAGGCGTGGTGCCGCTGTCCGGCTCGCTGGACCATGTCGGCCCCATCACCCGCACCGTGGCGGACGCCGCGGCCTTATTGGACGCCATCGCGACGCGACGGCCGCCATCGGCCGACAGCTACCGCCAGGGCCTGGGCCAGGGGGTGGAGGGGCTGCGCGTCGGCGTGGCCGGCAATTATTTCTGCGAGCATATCGCGCCGGACATCCAGGCCGCGCTCCAGGACCAGCAGGCCGAACTCGCCGCCGCCGGCGCGACGCTGGTGGAGGTCGAGATCCCGCTGACCGATTTCATCCTGCCCATCCAATGGGGCCTGATAGCGCCGGAAGCCGCCGCCTATCACCGGGACGCGCTGCGCCGCGCGCCGCAGCTGTACGGCGACGAGGTGAGGACGCTGCTGGAAGCCTGCATGCTGGTTCCGCAGAATGAACACGCCCAGGCCCAGGCCGCGCGGATCGCGCTACAAGCCGCCTGGCGCCGGCTCTTCGCCGACATCGACCTGCTCTTGGTCCCCACCGTGCCGCACACCGCGCCGCTGCACGGCCAGGACAGCTTCGTCTGGCCGGACGGCGTCGAGGAAAGCGTGGTCTCCGCCTATATACGGCTGAGCACGCCCGCCAATGTGCTGGGCCTGCCGGCGCTGACGGTGCCGGCCGGCCTGGACCGGGCCGGGCTGCCGTTCGGCGTACAGCTGATTGGCCGGCCTTTCGACGAGCTCACGGTGCTGCGCGCCGGCCAGCTGATAGAGAGCCGCTGCCAAACCCGGTTTGACCTGCCGCGGGCCTAAGAATCGGTTCACAGCCTGCCGCGCTTCGCGATGCGTGGCGCGGCGGGCGCCGCTTAAACATGCTCATGCGCCGCCTGCGCATTCCGCCCGCTCACAAACCGCCCAGCGAACCGTCGCGCAGGCTCTTGGCCATGGTTTTGCAGGTATGCAGAAAAGCCGCCACCGCCGGGCTGACGTGCTTCCGGCTGGGCACCGCCAGGCCCACCGCGCGCCGCACCATGGGCGCCAGCGGCTTTTTCACCACGCCGGGGCATAAGGCCAGCAAGGGCGCCGGCACCGCGAGATCGGCGACGATGGACACCCCGGCGCCGTTCTCCACCATTTTGACGATGGTGAGAATCTGGGCGTAGCGGTGCTTGACCCTGGGCCGCAGGCCGGCGGTTTCAAACAATCTCTCAATCAGCGCGGTATTGCCCGCCAGCGTCATGATGAAGGGCATGTCGCACAAATCCGCCAGCCTCGCCGCCGGCTGGCCGGCCAGCGGATGGCCGGCCGGAATCAAGGCCACGAACTGGTCCTCCACCAGCGGCAAGGTGTCGAAACGATCGTCCGGCAGCACCACGAAGCCCACGTCCACCCGGCGCTCGCTGACCCATTGCGCCACTTCGTCGTCCTCGCCCTCTTCCACGAACACGTCGATTTCCGGATAGCTGGCGCGGAACTGCTCGAGGATGCGCGGCAACAGCAGCAACGAGGAGGTGGTGCCGAAGGAGCCGATGCGCAGCACGCCGCGGTTCAGGCCGCGCGCCGCCGACGCCTCCTGACGGATCGCCTCGGCCACGCCCAAGAGCTCGCGCACGCGCAGCAGCAGGCTGTTGCCGGCCTCGGTGGCCTCGATGCCGGCCTGGCCGCGCGTCAGCAGGGTCAGCCCCCATTCCTTCTCCAATTGCCTGATCGCGTGCGACACCGCGGATTGGCTGATGCCCAATTTGTCCGCCGCCGCGGTGAAACCGCCCAGCTCCGCCACCAGCGCAAAGATTTCCAGCTGCGTAAAGGTCATGACCGTCTCGCCCACCCATGAGCAAATGCTCATTTTTCCATGAATTCAAACAATCAATAGTATATACGCACCCACATAGCATCAGGAGGCCGGGCGGCGCGCCCGGCGCCCACCATGAATCACTCAAGCACCCTCGCCGTCTCGGCGCAGCCCGCCCGCGCGCAAACCGCGCTCAGGCCGGCCCTGTCTCTGAAACTGGCGCTGACCGCGCTGTTCTGGGGCGGCACCTTCATCGCCGGCAGAGTGCTGGCGCAATCCATGCCGCTGATGACCGCCGCCTTCGGCCGCTTCCTGGTGGCCGCCCTGCTGCTGGTGCTGGTGGCTTGCCGGCTGGAAGGCGGGCTGCCGCGGCTGAACCGCTCGCAGATCGCCGTCACCGCGTTTCTGGGCTTTACCGGCATTTTTCTCTACAACGCCTGTTTCTTCGGCGCGCTGGCGCGCATTCCCGCCGGCCGCACCGCCTTGTTCGTCAGCCTCAATCCCATCATGACCGCGCTGGCCGCCAGCCTGATTTTCCGCGAACGCCTGGGCCTGCGCCGCTGGGCCGGCATCGCCGTGGCCTTGCTGGGCGCCATGGTGGTCATCACCCGCGGCGATCTCGTCGGCACAGTTCACGATTTCAGCCAGTCCTTCGGCGCCGGCGAAGCCCTGATGAGCCTGGCGGTGCTGAGTTGGGCGGCCTATACGCTGGGCTCGCGCAAGGCGATGGAAACCCTGAGTCCGATCGCGGCCACCACCTACGCCACGCTGTGGGGTCTGGCCTTCCTGTCCCTGGGCGCGGCCGGCGAGATCGGCTCCGTTCCCTGGGCCTCCTTCGGCTGGCGGATCTGGCTGTCCATGCTCTATCTGGGGGCCATAGGCACCGTGGTGGGCTTTATCTGGTATTACCAGGGCATCCGGGAGATCGGCCCCTCGCGCGCCGCCGTGTTCACCAATCTGGTGCCCGCCTTCGGCGTGCTGCTGTCCGCGGGGCTGCTGGGCGAACCCATCCTGGCGTCCATGCTGGCGGGCGGCGCGCTGGCGGCGGCGGGCGTGTCCCTGACCAACCGCAAGTGAGCGTTCGGCCGCGCCCGCCCCCGCGGGCGCGGCCCTCGGGCAAGCCCTTAGTACGAATACCTAAACCACGGCTTTTGATTTGCAAAACGAATAAAATCGCATTGACAGTCAAGGTCGCGCTGCTAGGCTTCAATTCCCAAACCCCTTAGGGAGAAGCCCCATGGCCAGCCCGCTCACCCTGTTGATGCCGGTCATTCCCGGCACCAGCCTGGAAGCCATCGCCGCCACTCTGGCGGAATACGAACCCACCCTGCATCAAGCGCTGACTTCGATCGGCACCGTCCATTACGCGCGCACCTTGCTCTTGGACCGCTCCGCCGCCAATCTGCAGCCCACCGGCAAAAGCAGCGACAACTACGTGATCGCGGTCATCACCGAGTACGACGGCAGCTTCAACGCCTACATCAACGACTTCGTCGCCCAGGTGGGCACCGTCTTCGACGCGCTGCTGCAATTCGTGGTGGGAGGCAAGGCGCTGACCCCGGTGGCCAATAATGTGGCGGCCTTTCAGGCCTTCATCGCCCAGAACGACGCGTCCCAGCATATTCCCAACAACGGCGGCGGCGGCAAGGACGACAACGGCTTGTACCAGGCCTATCCGTACACGGTGCAGACCATACTCGCCGCGCTGGACTGAAGCGCGCCCGCCAGGCGCAGGCGGCCCGCCCGCTTGCGCCTTAGAGCCTGTTCAAAGCCTCGCGAGCAAGCGCGAGTCAAGGCGAAAACGAGCGAAAAAGCGGAATGTACGCGTGGTACATGAGCGGGTTGAGCGGGTACTCGCCGAGCAGCGCTTCACGAAGCGCAGTGGACTTTGAACAGCCTCTTACACCCGTCCCATTGCTGAAAGGCATGCCATGAACAGCCCCGACCTCCCGTACGACGACATCCAAGGCACGATTCTGCGCGGCTACCGCGTGGACCTGGCCCGGCATTTCATTCTGAGCGTTAGCGACAAGGCCGCCGCCGGCGAGCTGATCCTGAAACTGGTGGAGGGCCGGGACGGCCTGCCGAGCATCACCAGCGCCAAGCGCTGGCTGCAAAAACCGAACAGCTTCCTGAACATAGGCTTCACCTGTCCCGGGCTGCGCATGCTGGGCGTCGGCGCCGAGCAGCTGGCCAGTTTCGAATCGACCTTCCAGCGCGGCGCCACCGATGGCGACACCGCCAGCCTCGTTGGCGACATCGGCGCCAGCGCGCCTGAAAAATGGATAGGCGGCCTGGCCAATGGCGAGCAGGTGCACATCGTGCTCAGCTTGTGGGTGGCCAAAGACCCGGCGCGGCTGGAAAGCCTCAGCGCGCGGCTGCGTCAGGCCTTCGCCGGCGCCGTCAGCGAACTATCCGCCCATGATGCCCAGGCGCTGCCTGACAATCAGGTGCACTTCGGCTACCGCGACAGCATCGCCCAGCCCACCATCGCCGGCGCGCCGCCGCGCAAGCGCCCGGAACCGGACGATCAGGCCGTCATCGCCACCGGGGAATTCCTGCTCGGCTACACCAACGAGGGCAACGGCGTGTACTCGGTGCAACCGCCCGAGCTCAGCCGCAACAGCAGCTATGCCGCTTTCCGCATCCTGGAACAGGACGTGGCCGCTTTCGACGCGTTCCTGAGCGAATACGCGGCCAAGGCCGGCATCGATCCCGAACTGCTGGCGGCCAAGGTATGCGGACGCTGGCGCAACGGCAACCCGCTGACGCTGCGGCCGGACGAGGCCGGCGCCACGCTGCCGACCAGTCAATTGAACGACTTCAACTACGTCAATGCCCAGCCGTCCCAAGACGACACCCTGGGCCTGAAATGTCCGATAGGCTCCCACATCCGCCGCAACAATCCGCGCAACGGCGCGGTGGTGGGCACCGACAGCGCCCACCACCGCATCGTGCGCCGGGCCATGCCTTACGGCCCGGCCTACGACCCCGAACACCCCTCGGCCGCGGCCCGCGGCCTGATCGGCTACTTCATCAACGCCAGCCTGAGCAATCAGTTCGAATTTCTCAGCAGCCAGTGGAACCTGCTCAGCGACTTCGTCAAATCCGCCACGGAACCGGGCAATCCGGACGCCGGCAACGCGGTGTTCAACATCAGCGGAGAAGACGTCTTCCTCGGCGTCAACGACGCCGCGGACAGCAGCTTCACCCTGGCCGCGCCCGGCCGCTCGGGCAAGAACAACACCGTGTTGCAGGGCTTCTCGCGGATGATCACCACCCGCGGCGGCGCGTATTGCTTCCTTCCCGGCATCGGCGGCCTGCGCTACCTGGCCCGGCTGGCCAGCGGCTAAGAGCCTGTTCAAAGTCTGCTGCGCGTCGTGAAGCCTTGCACGGTGAGTACGAGCTCAAAATGCTCATGTGCCACGTGTGCATTCCGCTTTTTCGCTCGTTTTCGCCTTGTCTCGCCCTTGCTCGCGAGACTTTGAGCAGGCTCTAAGACGCGTCGGCCGGCCGCCCGTACTGCTCGCGGATGAAGTCCGTCATGTGCGCGGCCAGGATCTGGTGCACCTCCTGGCTGGGGTGCACCTCGTCGTGGAACAGGTGGCGATGCGAGCTGTCCAGCGGCCGCGCGTCGCCGGCGAAGCCGAGCACGCGCGGCAGGTCGATATAGCCCTCGTGCTTATTGTGCAGAGTGTCGTAATCCACTGTTTCCGCCAGCTCCATCAGGTAATCCAGCTTGGCGCCGATATCGAAGAAACGGAGGGTCACCCCGGCGTCGCGGTAGCGGGCTTGCAACGCCTCCACCGCCTGGCTCAGCTGCCGGTTATGCCGCTGAGACAAGTCGTGCAGCTTTTCGGCCTCCGCCGGCGGCTGTTTGCGCGCGTTCACGGTTTTGGACAGATCCGGCGCGCCGGCCACCAGGATGTCCTTGACCCCCTTGGCCACCAGCTTGTCGATCTGCCGCTCGTAGGTGCGGATCACCTTGTCCACGTCGGTCTTGCCGAAAGTCATGTAGTCGTTGGACCCCAGGGCCAGCACCGCCATATCGCCCGGCTGGAAGTGGTGCTTATTGATCTGGCGCTCCATATGGGAGATGAACATGAAGGCCGGGTTCCACTTGGAATACTTGCCGGCCACCGCGCCGCCCTCGGCGTAATTGACCACCGGCTTGCCCAGAAAAGCCCTGGACGCCAGGAAGTCCGGCCAGGCGAAGCCATTGGTGAAACGCCCTTCGTAGTACTGGCGCGAGGACGGCATCACCCCCAGGGTTTTGCTGAGCATGCGGCCTTCGGAGTCCGACAGGCTATCGCCTATCACCACCAGGCGCTGGATATGCCCCAGGCTCTTGCCCTCCCCGGCGGCCGCGGCCGGCGTCTTGGCCTGCACCGCCTGGTTTTTCAGCGCCAGCGCGAACAGCGCTTTTTTGTCGAAGCCAAGCGAGGCGACGGAGTCCGAGCGCGACAGCGTGGAAGGCTCGTGCCGCAATTGCCGCAGCCGCATGATCAGCCTGGACGCCTCAGCCAAGCGCGCCTCCTCGCGCCGGGCGCAGTCCCTGGGAACCAGCAGTTTTCCGGGTACGAGTTTGCAAGTCATCCGCATGGCGTAAGCTCCTGTGCGCGATCCGCGGCGCGGTCAATGGGTTTTCAATGTGCCGCAGCATGCCCAAGCGCGAGCCCGCAAGCTTGCTTAAAACGATCACGCCGCCGGTCAAGGCGCGCAAAAAAGCCCTGCCGAGGCAGGGCGCTTGCCGTAGGCGGCCGCGATCAGCGGCTCTTATCCCGATGAAACGCCAGATGCTCGCTGGCGTAACGCCTCTGCTCCCGCAAGAAGCCCTGAATGCCCTGCCGCATCGCCACCGCCATGTCCGGCCGCTTGTCCGGCTTGCAGATATAGGTCCACAGAAAATCCTCCTGCGTGTCCGGCTGGATGTCCTCCATCTTGGCGTGCTCGAACTCGGTTTCCCGCGATTCGCCGTTCACATCGAAAGCCACCGTCATCGGCATCATGATCAGGCGCTGCCGGCAATGGATCTCGTACAGGGACTGGCTGTAGGCGTAAGCCGTCATCGGCTTGTCCGCCTCGAATCTGGGCGCGCACAGCGTCCAGAACTTGACGGTGCCGTGCGGCGATTGCGCAATGCTGTCGGTATCGATCAACAAGCCGCCCTCGCTGGGGTTGAAGTAGGTGAAATCCCAGCTGGAGGCGCTGGCCATGGAGGACAACAAGATAAAAACGCAGGCAATGACTTTCAACATTCTGATTCCCAATATTTTTCCAATCGATACGCGCAACGCAGCGGCGGCGGGCATGATAACAGCCCTGGTTTTTCCTTGTGAATGGCCGGGCGCGCTCTGAGTCAAGCGCGCGGAGCCGAAACACGGCAAGGCGAATCGGCGCCGCACAGGGCCAAGGCTGGTAAATGGGTCGCGGATCAAGGGCGTTTTCTTACACTTGAACCAGCCGTCCATCGGCCCGTGGCCAGAATCGTTTTCTGAAAGTCTTCCCCGCCGTTCTGCCTTCACACTGCGCCCCAATAAAATAACCATGCGGCAAACCTGGGTTCGCTCCCCAGCGCGTCCGTCGCCGTCCCCTTCGGACGGCGCGCCGAGACGCCGCCGCTCCAAATCAGCACCTCGCCGGGAAAACCGCCATGAGCACCATTCCAACCGCCATCCAACTGCGGGCGCAGCAGTACGACCTGTCACGCCTGCAAGACCACAAGGAACACAGCCGCGTCGGCATGCGCAAAGACGGCATGCTGGTGCTGTACACCGGCCGCAGCTATCTGTTGCACCCGGAACAAACCCGGCGCGCCAGGGACTTTCTCCGCGCCCGGGGAGCCGTCGTCGGCTCCGGCCCGCTCAAGCTGTCCGCTTTATTGCGCCTGAGCCCGCCCGTCGTCGCGCCCCGCAACGCTCCGCCGCCGGCTGGGGACAGGAGCTCCTGCCTGCTGCTGCGCAGCCTGATGCAACAGCAAGTCCGCCTGATTCGAGAAGAACTGGGCCTGCTGCGCAGCGCCTGCGTGGTGACGCGGGCCAAACAACGCCTCGCTCAGCCTGAGGCCAAGGCGGACGCCCCGCTCCCGCAAGCCATGCCGCCGGCGCTGCTGCGCCGCTTCAAGATGGTGGGCGTGGCTTTCGAGCGTCCGCCGGCAAGCTACGCCGAATTGTTGTCCGGCATCCGGGCCTGCGGCCGGCCGAAACAGATCGCCGTCGCGGAAAGAAAACTGGGCAAGGTCGATCTCAGCTCCGCGCCCAAGCCCGGCAAGGTCAAAAGCCTGCTCGCCGCGCTGGCGCGAGCATCGGAGGACGCCTGGACCCAATGCGCGCGGGCGCATGGCGGCGAGCAGGCGCGCGCCTTCCGGCAAACCGCGTTCATCCAGGGGTCGACGATAGGCGAACAAGGCGTTTGCTTCCCGCTGGTCGTCAAATGGTTGGCCAGCCAGCGCAGCTGGCCAAACGAGGCCGAGGCCTTTTTCCGCGACATCGAAACCGAGGGCGGACGGGACGAGGTGATGGAACTGGCGGTCAACAGCTATGTGTGGCGAAGCGTAGACGCCATCGCCGACTATTTCGCCGTCTATGGCTTGAGCCCTCGCGGCCACAGCGAAAGTCCGGGCTTCAAGATCGCGCTGGAGCGCGACGGCCTGTACAACATCGGCATCCGCCCCGCCCAAGGCGTCGGCCACGCCTTGGCGGCCAGGGTGGATCATGCCGCGCGGACATTCCGGTTTTTCGATCCCAATAGCGGGGAATACGCGCTGCCGTCCGCCGAGGCCCTGGCCGGCTTTGCGCAAGACTACCTGGCGCTGGCCTACCCTGCGCTGGACAAGGGCAGCGACGTGACGCGGCTGGAGTAGCGCCCGCTCCAAACCTCATCGCCTGAATTTTCCGCGCGCCAATCCGCATAGAATGCGCTTGCTGCGCGCGGCGCTACTTCCCTCTTCCAACGCTGAAACGCCGACAGAAGGCCCATCTACTTGCGCGCATCCGCGCCGCCCGTTCCATTTGCCAGTCCCCCCCTCTTTCGCCAATAAAATCCGTATGGCATTTTGTGCGTTTTCCCGGCTCGCGCCGCCCTACCTCTGTCTACCGGAGAACGTTTTGAAACGCACACTTTCGATGCTGGCCCTGGCCGGCGCCGGCTGGCTGGCCTGCGCCGGCGCATCCTGGGCGCAAGCCTCCCCCGCCGGCAGCGCTCCCAGACTGGCGGCGCGGCTGGCGGTCTGCGCCGCGCCGTGGAAGGCCGCCACGCCCTATCCGGCCGGCAGCGTGGCCAGCCATCACGGCGTCAACTTCACCGCCGTTTACTGGACCCAGGGCAACACGCCGGACGCCAGCAGCGGCGCGGCGGAAATCGGCCAGCCCTGGACCGCCGGCGCGCGCTGCGCGCTACCCGGCAAGGCCAAAGCGGCCAATCCGGACGCCAACTTCTCCCCCAGCACGCTGAAATTCCTGAAAGCCAACACCGGGCTGGACGGCGAGCAGTGGAACAACATCATGAAGTTGGTGAACAAGCCGGAGCAAGACTCGCTGGATTGGCCCAAGTTTTACGGCTATTGCGAGGACATCGACGACGAACGCGGCTTCACCATCGGCATTTTCGGCGCCACCACCGGCGGCCCGCGCGATCAGGGGCCGGACGGCCCGACGCTGTTCAAGGAGTTCGACGCCGCCAGCGGCGCCGGCAATCCCTCTATTGCCGGCGGACTGGCGCGCGCCGGGGTGCGCGGCGGCATGCAAGGGCCGGTGCTCAAGATCAGCGACAGCGAGAAGGTGTTCTGCGGCAAGATAGCCGCGCTGCAAAACAACGCCGCCTGGCGCGAAGCGATGTGGCAGACCTTTTACAAGGTCTACATCCAATACAGCGTGCAACAGGCGCGCCAGCGCGGTTTCGGCAGCGCGCTGACGATAGGCTCCTTCGTGGACACCGCGCTGAACCAGGGCGCCAGCGGCGGCTCCGACACGCTGCAGGGACTGCTGTCCCGTTCCGGCGGCAGCGGCGACGAAAAAACCTTCATGAACCGTTTCCACGCCGAGCGCAGCAAGGTAGTGGACACGAATGAATACAACCAGCCGCCCAATGGCAAGAATCGCGTCAAACAATGGAGCGGCCTGCTGAGCCAGGGCGAGACCGATCTGAAAGACGCCGACGCCGCGGTGCTGAAAGCCACCAGCTGGAAGATGAAGTAAACCTAGGCATGGGAAAAGGCCCTGGCCCGCGCGGCGAAACTCCCCGCGAGGGCCGGGCCTCGGCATGGAGGCTTGGCCGATGAAGGGCTGGGACGTGCGCTTCCGCCCAGGAGATTGACTACGGCGTCAACAGCGCTCGAATGTGACGATCGGCTGTTCTGGTGCTAATCAGCGTATCCAAAGCGTTCAAGCCATGGTTCAGCTCGGCCGAGCGCTCCGTCTGCCCAAGATTCGGAACAATCTGATAAGCCATGCGCCCGCTAAAAGGCTGGCGTCCGATAATTCTTTCCGCCACCGCCTGCTTCAACTCCGCGCCGCCCAACTCTGCTCCCGCCTCTTTAACGGCTTCGGCCAATGGTTGTTTCCATGGCTGCATATCGTAGTAAGGCATTTTTCCGGTCAAGGACAGAAACTCGCCCAAGGATTGATCGCCGCTGGCCATGCCTGAATGAGCAAGACACATGAAGTCATGGAAAATATTCTGCGGCAAGGCATTGGCAAAGACAATATTGAGCTGCCCCTGTCCCTCGCCCTTGATTTCCATCTTGTTTTCAAGCCGGCCCGTATCAGGATCGGCAAACGCGATATTGGCCTTGGCGAACAAGGCCGGAAAATCATGTTGCTGGCTGCGCAGGTTCAATATTTCACTGACCTTGTTTGGCAACACCTTCTTGGCGTATCCATCCAGCTGCCTCAACACCATGACGTAATTGGCGTCTTTCCCACTCCCCTTGTTCTCAGTGAGGGTGTTGGCGATAAAAACTTGCGACGCAGTAATACAAGTATCCGAACTGATGTAGGCCAGATGATAGTGACTGTCTTTCGCCAACGAAAGATTGCAGCTATCCAGTAGCTTGACCAGCTCCCCTTCAAAACGGTCTTTGACAGTATTGACAGTAAGCGGATCAACGGGCAGATAACCAATCGCCCCCTTGCCGAAACCCAGATTGAACGCGTCAACCTTGCCAAACCCCATTTTCTGCAACAATTCCTGGCGCTCCGGCAACTGCTGACTGGGAGAAGCCAATAAATCCATTTCCTCAATGAGAGCAATGTCACCCTTGGGAAATTGATATTGATCGCATAATCGATTGATGGTCTCGCCCAGCTTCTCGGTTGTCAAAATACCCACGGGAGCCACGATGAATACCGGATTACTAAGGCTGCTGGCATCGTGACCACCCCCATGCAGAGAGATATTGCGCTGACCGGAATCACTTTCGCCACCTCCATTAGCGGAGACGGGCACAATCGTCACGCGGCAGCCTTCCTCTAAAGCAAGATTGGCTATTTTATTCGCCAAGGCATGATCCCCGCCTCCCTCGCAGAATGGGTTGATTAAGACTACGTCGCGGCCACGGATTGATTTGCCTGAGAAATCCTGAACAGACTGATTTTCGCTATTGGGTACGACAGTTTGAGGCGTATAGGCTGCGATATGATTGATCGGCATGACAAAGCTCCTTTGGTTTCAGCAAAGTTACCAAGGAAGCCAGAAAGCGGCTTGTAAAAAACACTCACGCCAAAAATCAAAAACCATGCGAAACAAATAGACGTGTTGCCGATAAAAAAACACACAACGATTTATCGAGCGGCCAAGATCAGACAAGTACGCCTCATGCGAATAAAATAACGGCCTGCTGGCCAGAGCCAATGCTTCTGATGAAGATGCGCGCCGCAGTGCCGGCAGACAATAGATGGTCAGGCCTCGCCCGCCGGCTCCAGGCCCTCCTCCGCCGGCGCCGAAGCCTGCGGCGCGCGGCGCAGCCAACCCAGCGCCCGCGGATGGTCCACCCGCGGGACGCCCTGCTCCATGAGCAAGGGCAGCCGCTCGCGGGCCTCGCCGAACGGGCCGGGGTTCTGCTGGATGATCTCGATGAAATCCGGCCCGATCCGACTGACGATGGCGACGTGGCCGTAACGGTTGAACATCCAGGGCGCGAACACGATCAGGTCTTCCGCCCGCGGCGCGTCGCCGCCGCCGTTGCGGTATTGCAGCAGGCCGCGCTCGGGATTGAGCGCGCCGTTGTCCAGACGGGACTGGAAGAAATCCCGGGCATGGCCCTTGTCTTGCGGCATCTTGTGGCCAAAACGCTGATAGTAATAGCGTTTGACGAACTCCACGCACTGATAGCGCAGGCCCAGATTGTAGCCGTCCGGCGCCAGATTGCGCCCTTCCACATGCTGCACGCCGCCGTTGTAATACACGGCGACGCCGTTGAAGGCGTCCACAGGCTCGCCCACCGCGCGGCCCCAGTTGCTGTTCAGATGCGTGGCCGCCCAGTAGGCGCCGCTCAGCAGCGCGAGCAGCGTCAGCGCCGCCTTGCCCTTGCTCAGCTTCATTGCTGTCCGGGCCCGGCTTTGACCGGCTCGTCCAGCCAATCCTCCAGATGACAGGACTCGCCGGAACGGATCGCGTCGATGCGCTCCACTTGCAAGGCCGGCTTGCCGTCCCGCTCCGTGAATTCGCCCAGGATCCGGGCCGAGGTTTTGGCCTGTTCTTCCAGCGCCTGCGGCGACAGGCCCGGCCATTCCGCCAAGGGCCGGCCTTCCTGGCTCAGCAACTGATAGATAGGTTTGCCGATGCTGCAGCGGGTCAGCCGCAAGCTCCCCTCGTGCGCGCTCAGCATGCCGATATAAATATCCGCCGCCATGGCGGCAAACGGCGTCAGCGCGCCAAGGACAAACAGCATCGGTTTTCGCGGGAACATCTCGGTCTCCTTGCGGCCGCCATCGAGACAGGCGGCCTAAAATTCGATCGGCATGTTAACAGTTGCCGTGCCGATGAACCAGCCTCGCCCGGAGCGCGGCTAGCCGCCGCCGGCCGCTCTTGTTATATTGGCGGCCTTCCGTCCTCAGCCCGAACGCCGCCCATGTCCGTCCCCGCCCGTTTCCTTTTCGCCAGCCTGGCGCCGGCCCTGCTCGTTCTGCTGGCCGGCTGCAAGCCGCAGGCGATGCAGGCCAGCTACCACTGCGCCGACGCCACTCGCTTCCACTTCAGCCGCCAGAGCCAGACGGTGGAGCTGATTCGCGGCGAACAGCGTTTTCAGGGCTATATGGACGAACGCGGGCTGCTGACCTGGCCGCGCGACAAGGCCGGCCTGGGGCTGCCGGACAGCTTTTTCATCACGCGCAAGCTGCCGGATGAAATGAAGCTCTACGGCGGCTTCGCCGGCACCGGCCTGGCCTGCAAGCTGGATAAAGGCCGCTGAGCGCCGGCAAGCTATCCAAAGTTCCCCGCGCCGACCTCGCCGAAAGATCAGCGGCTAAAACCCCCATCGCCAACTTTAATGAAATAAGCATATTCCTCGCGCTGTCGGCGCGACGTCGAATCTGCTTTCTCTCACTTTCATTTTGGAGATTCACCATGGCTTGGACCGGTACTGTCGCTGCGAACAATCCCAACGGGGAACCCACCACCATCACTTACAATCCCGGCGATGTGATCACCATTGTCGCGTCGGGCTGGGCAGGCTACGGCCCGCAGCCCAACTGGGGCCCTCAGGGCGACAAGAGCCACCCCAATCAGGGCCTGATCTGCGGCGACGCCTACTGCGGCGCGCTGGTGATGAAGATCGGCGCCGGCGGCTTCATCCCGGTGAACACCGGCCTGTTCCGCTGGAAAGCGCCGGCCAACGCGCAAGGCCAGATCACGCTGTACTACAATGATGTGCCCAGCACCTACGGCAACAACTCCGGTTCCTTCCAGGTAAGCATCGGCAAAGACGCGGTCTGATCCCGCCCTTCCGCTCGCAAGCAGCCCCGCAAGGGGCTGCTCCGCGTCCTTTCCCCGCCTTCACGCTGTCCGAGCCGCTACGCGCTCAATGCTGCGCCGCCAGCCAGGCCAGAGCCGCCTTTCTATCGTCGAACACGCGAAACTGCCGGCCACGGCGCGCTTCGCTCAGGTATTCGCCAAAACGTTCGCCGTAGGCGGCGCCGTCGACGAACACCCCGGCCACGGCAAGACGGTAGTTGACCAGCTTCTGAACGAACTCGCCGGCGAAGCGGCTGCTCAAATCGAAAAAAGCCGGCGGCAAGGCCTCTTCCGCCAGCAGCACGCGCGGCGCGTCGTGCTCCGCGCACAAGGCCACCAAATCCAGCGCCTGGTCCAGGCTCGCCACCCCGGCGCTGCACTCGATCAACTTCGTCTGCTTGACGGTCGTCACTCGGGTTTCCATCGGCACGCTCTCCCTTGCATGAAAAACAAAAGCAAATCATGACTAAGACATGGCCGCGCGACAAGCGCCGTTTGAGCATGGCTTTTAAGACCTGCTCAAAGGCTCGCGAGCAAGAGCGAGCCTAGACGGCAAGCACAGAGAGAAACGTGTTTAACACCGCGTCGCCGAAGCGCGACGGACCTTGAACTGGCTCCTAGATCATTCATGCGGATTTTCAATATGGTGGTAGTACCTATATCGGCAGTCTGATCCTTAAACCATATTGATGTTTGCGCAAGCGTAAAAGAAACCGGGCCGGCGGCCGCTCCGCCCGGGCCGCCGCGGCGCTCAATGCAAGCAAGGGTTCCGTTCATGCACCGTCTCAGCCAGATCATCATGCCGGTATTGCGGGATTTGCCCGCGTCCCACCTCAAGCGCGAGCTGCTGCAAGCCTTTGAACGGCACGGCAGCCACTTCGACGCGATCGAATCCGGCTTTGCGCGCCTGACCTCGCGGCGGCAAAGCCCGGAAACGCTGCGGCGCTTTTTCCAGAGCTGGAGCCAGACCAACAATAGCGCGATGACGGTGGCCGGCATCAGCAACCGGCTGACGCTGCTGGTTCACACCGGCCAGCCGGTGGCGGACCGCGAGGCCTTGTTCGCCGCCATGGTCTGTTTGAACCGCATCGTGGACGAGGATTTGGCGGTCACGCACAAGGTGCTGCACGCGCAGATGTACTACAACATGGCCACGGGCATTGTCGGAGATGACCAGTGGCTGTCCCATGCCTATCTCCACCCCAGCGCCAAGGCCTTCAAAAGCTGGAAGGATCATCAGTCGCTGCGCGAGCCGGACCTGGCCGTCGCGCTGCTGACCACGCTGACGCACGAGATTTACACCCATGGCGAGGTGGAATTCATCCTGCCGCTGTTCCGCCGCTGGCTGACCCGGACGCTGGGCTTCGCCGAGCGAGACGCCACCCGCACGCTGGGCTGGATCAGCGTGCACTGCGGCCCCACTGAGAAAAACCACTTCTTCCACGCCATGAACGCCCTAAACCACTACGCGCGGGCCATGGCGCTGGACCTGGAGCGCTACAGCCTGGACGGCATCGTCGGCGCCTATCTGGAGCAAAAGGCGGCGGTGCTGGCGACGGTGCCGCGGGACGCCGCCGCGGAGGCGCTGTGAGCCGGCCGCGGCCTCCGCTTTTGCGGCTGGCGGACCAGACCGCCGCGCCGCCGCCCTGGCCGCCGGGCGCGCCGCCCCTATTCGCCCCGGAACAGTTGGCGCGCGCCCGCGTGGAGGTGTCCGCCGACTATCTGAGCAGCCTGCGGCGCCTGAGCGCGCTGCTGGACGCCGCCTTCCGCGCCATTGTCGGCCGCTACTTTCTGGATCCGCGCATCCGGGCGCTCTATCAGCTGCCCAAGGCCATGGAAGCGCTGCTGCGACGCGCGCACGGCCGGCCTTACCGCGTGGGCTTCTACCGTCCGGACTTCATCTACGACCGCCATGGCCAGCCGCGCATTTGCGAGGTGGGCGCGCGCTACCCGATGAACGGCTGGATGATCAGCCGCTGGCTGGGTCAGCCGGCCGGAGACGACGCCTTCTTGCAAACCTTGCGTCAATGGCATCCGCCCGGCTGCGTGGTGGCGCTGACGCACGCCCGCGAACCCGGCACCGAGATTTTCCTGCTGGCGGAAACGCTGCGCCGCGACGGCGTCCACTTTCTGTCCGCCCGGCCGGAGGCGCTCAGCGTCCGCGACGGCAAGCTGCGGCTGGACGGCCGGACGGTGAACCGCTGCATACTGGAAATGGATCGCAGCGAGCTGCCGCTGCTGCCGGACCGGGTGCTGGACCAACTGCTGGACGGCGGCGCGTATTTCAACGACATCCGCACGCTGATCCTGGTGCACGACAAGCGGGTGCTGGCGGTCCTGAATCGCGAGGACATCATGCGGGACTGCCTGGACACCGACGATTACGCGGCCTTGCGCCCCTTTCTGATCCCCTCCTTCGCGCCGGCCTCGCGGGACGAGGCCGAGGCCCTGCTGGCGCGCGCCGGCGACTTCATCGCCAAACCCAGCAGCGGCGGCCGCGGCCTGGGCTCGCTGGTGCGCTCCGCCTGCGGCGAAACCGCCTGGCGCGAACTGGTGCTGGGGCAATGGCCGCAATACATGTTCCAGGACTACATCGAGCAAAGCGAGTTCGTGGACCCGGAAAGCCGGCAGCGCATCCGACTGGTGGGCATGCAGCTGTGCCGCGACGCGGAAAGCTACGGCCCCGGCGTGTTTCGCGGCTCGGACGAGTTGATCATCAATCTGCACCAGCGCCGCGGCAAGCTGTACTCCGCCGCCGCGACGGCCTGAACCGGTTTCGCGCACAGGGGGCTTCATGCGGCATTCCGTCATTATTCCGCTGTACAACAAACGCGCCTACATCGGCGAGACCATCGCCTCGCTGGCGGCGCAGGAAAAGGCGCCGCACGAGATCATCATCGTCGACGACGCCAGCACCGACGACGGCGCGGAGGCGGCGGAGCAGGCCTTGCGCCACCACGCCCAGGATTTGAGCCGTACCCGCAGCGTGCTGCTGCGGCTGCCGCGCAACAGCGGCCCCGGCGCGGCGCGCAACGCCGGCCTGGCGCGGGCCGGCGGCGAACTAGTGAGCTTCCTGGACGCCGACGACTGCTACCGGCCGGACTGCCTGCGCTTGCTGGAGCAGAAAATGAACGAGCACCGGCTGGACCTGGCGGTGCTGGGCTACGACAGCGCGCCGCCTGAGGAACGCTTTCCGCAGCTGGACGCCTTGCGCGCCGAACTGGAGCCTTTGGAGGACGAAGCCTTCCTGCTGCCCCGCCCGCTGCGCACCGCCGGCCACCCGGACTTCTTCATGGGGCGGGCCAGCAATGTGGCCGCGCGGCGGCAATGGCTGCTGACGCAACGCTATGTGGCCGGCGCGCGGCTGAACGAGGGCATCGATTTCTGGTACCGGGTGCTGAAAGAGATCGTCGCGCACGGCGGACGCGCCGGCCTGCTGTCCGCGCCGCTGATCCGCTTCCGCATTCTGGCGGACAGCCTGTCGCACCGGCCGTGCCGGGACTGGCGGCTGCTGGCCACCCCGCCCACGGTGCTGCGCTACGCGGGCAGCCAGGACGCGGACGAATTGCGCCTGGCTCGCATGCTGGCGCAGCGCTGGCTGGACTACGCGCAAGAAGCGCTGCCGGACGCGGCGCAGCGGCGCGCCTTCCTGAGCCGCCACCGTCCGCTGCTGATCCAGCTGGGACTGACGCCGATGGACACGGCCAGGCTGCCGGCATGAAGGCGCCGCCCGCCCAGCCGCCCGCGCCGGCCCGCCAGCAGGCCTTGCTGCGCGAGTGCTTCGAACTGGCCCGCGCCCACCCCTTCTATCGAACGCTTTACCGCGGCGTGGCTTGCGCCGAAGACGCGCCGCCGCTGGAGAAGGCGACGCTGCAAGCCGCGCTGGAGACGTTTTCGCCGGAGCGGGAAGCGTCCGGCCTCTATCTGGTGCGCTCCGGCGGCAGCACCCGGGCGGCGCTGATCTTCCCGGTGGACATTGCGGAAAACCTGGCCCAGCGGCAGGCGCTGGCGGACCGGCTGCGCGCCGACGGGGTGTTCGGTCCCGCCAGCATCGCCTTGAACCTGTTCGGCTACGCCAATCTCTACCGCACCGCGGCCATCGTCGACGATGTGCTGGAACGTTGTCAGGCCACCACGCTGCCGATGAGCGCCCACGCCGCCGACACCGACATCCTGGCCGCGGCGCGGCGATTCCGCCCCAGCCACGTGCTGGGCACCCCGTCGCGGCTGGCCTTGTTCGCCGCCCATCTGGCAGCCGCCGGCGAGCGGCTGGAGATTCCGCAGCTGCTGTACGCCGGCGAAACCCTGCACGCGTCCACGCTGGCGCGGCTGCGCGCCGCGCTGGGCGCGGCCCAGGTCTGGTCGCTGTACGGCGGCGCGGAAACCGGCATCTGGGCCTGGAGCGACGCCAGCCGCCGCCCCGGCCTGTTCCGGGTGCTGCCTCGGGTGGCGGCGGAGATCCTGCAACCGGACGCCGCCGGTTACGGCCGCATCGCGGTCAGCAACGCCTGGCGGCGGCGCTTCCCGGTGTTCCGTTACTGCTTGGGCGATATCGGCCGCTGGGTGGAGTGCGACGGCGAACGCTGGCTGGAATTGCGCGGCCGCGACGGCCGGTCCTTCCGCCTCAATGAAACCACGTACGAGTTGGACGATTTCGCGCAACTGACCGGCGCGGAGCACGCTTTCCAGATCCAGCTGGACCGCGACCCGGCCGGCCGCGAGCGGCTAACCCTGCTTTTGGCCGAACATCTGGACGCCGGCCCGGAAGCGGCCTTGCGCGCGCGCCTGGCGGCTTTGCTGGGCCTGGCGCCGGATGACGGCGCCTTCGCGCTCGGCTTGACCGCGCGGGTGCGATGGCGGCTGGACCCCGTCACCAGCAAGACGCCGCCCATCGTGGATTTGCGGGACTGAAGCCGCCGGCGGACCGCCGTCCCGGCCGTCCGCCGCCCTTGCCCGCCGCGCGCTTACAAGGTCTGGAAGTAGAAGCGGTAATCGCCCTGGCCGAACAACATCGACATGCTGGTCAGATTGCTGTTGGCCGGCGTGCCCACCAGGGTCAGGATGGGAATGGAATCGTGACCGTATTGGTAGGCCTGGGTCTGCGGGTTGTAGCCGAACTGGTAGAAGGTGTCCACGCTGCCCACCTTGAAGGCGTACAAGCGGTACGTGCTGCCGTCGAACAACATCGACCAGCGGTGGAAGTCGGTGTCTCCCGGCGCGCCGGTGACGTTCAGAGTGGGAATGGAGTTGTAGCCGTACTCATAGTGGTTGGTGGAGCGGTTGAAACCGAACTGGTACAGCACCGTGGGCGCGCCCAGGCGCCGCAAATACAAGCGATAGGTGCTGGTGCTGCTGTCGTAGAGCATGGACACGCTGCTGGCGTCCGCGTCCGGCGGCGCGCCGGTGATCTTCAACTCCGGGATGGAGTGGAAGCCGAACTCGTACTTGGACGTGGCCGGATTGAACGCGGCCTGGTACAAGGTGTCCGCGCTGCTGCCCTTGAAGAAATACATCCGGTAATACTCGCCGTCGTTGAGCATGGTCCAGCGCGCCCAATTGGTGTCGCTGGGCATATTGGCGATCGACATATTGGGAATGGAGCCGCCATAGGCGAACTTATACGTGCTGGTGTTGGGCACATAGGCGAACTGATTGACTGATGGCATGACGCTTTCCTCCAAAGTGAGTCAGCTGCCCAGGCGCGGGCCCAAGGCCGGCGACCTCCCTACGGCAACAGCAGCTGACAAAACCCGCGCAAACGGCATGACGCCGGCGCGGCGCGCGGGCTGGCGCGTTCAAGCGGGTTTTGCCAGCGGTTCTACCCCTGGCTTGAGATGATGATTGCGTGATTGCGCATGGATCTCTCCTCCCCCGCGCGGCGGCGCGGGCGAACAAACAGCCACTAAGTCGTCAATCAGGGGCGGGCGCCTTGGCGCGGACGAGGCGGGGCCGATAATGGCGGCGATAGGGACTTCGACTAGCCAGTAATAGCATCTTGAAAACCGGGCGTGCCTGTACTTTCGGACTGGGTCGGCGGCTCTGGTTACAGTCGTTACATATTGCGCGCTATGCCGCCCACCGCCTCCCCCCTAAAATGCACGCCATCTGACGGCGCCGCCGGCGCGCCGCCTCATCCAAGGGAAAGCAAGATCAATGAGAACAAAGGGATTCATAAGCCTGGCCCTGGCCGCCCTGCCGGCCTTGAGCCAGGCCGCCATGCCCATCGCCCAACTGAACCAGCACGCCGAGCGGATTTTCAAGGATAGCCAGGCGGTGGGCATGGTGATGGTGGTCGTCGACAAACAAGGCGGCCTGCAACGCTTTTACGGAGAGACCCGCCCGGGCAGCCGCCAGACGCCGGACGCCAATTCGCTGCTGCGCATCGCCAGCCTCAGCAAGCTGATGACCAGCGAAGTGCTGGCGGCCATGGTCCTGGACCAACGGCTCAAGCTGGACGATCCGCTGCGGAAGTTCGCGCCGGCGGGAAGCGCGCAGTCCAAGGCTCTGGCCGGCCAGCCCATCACCCTGCTCCACCTGGCCACCCACACCAGCGGCTTCCCGCGCGAACTGCCGGGCGTCAAGCCGCGCGACACGCCGGTTTTCGTCTGGCCCAATCAGCAGCAGCGCTGGCGCTGGCTGGCCAAGACCAAGGCCCGCTTCGCGCCGGGTCAGAGCGCGCAATACTCCAATCTGGCTTACGACTACCTGGCCGACGCGCTGGCCGTCGCCGCCGGCAAACCCTATCCGGCGCTGCTGCGCGACACCGTCACCGGGCCGCTGGCCATGCGCGACACCACCTTCAGCCCCAGCCCCGCCCAATGCGCGCGCCTGCTGCGCGGCGTGGAGGCCAGTCCCTGCGTCAACACCAGCGCGGCCATAGGCAGCGGCGGCGTCTATTCCACCGCCGCCGACATGCAACGCTGGCTGCAGGACCTGGTGCGGCCGCAAAACGAGCAGCGCAAGCGCCTGTACCAGCAAACCTTCCAGATGCGCTATCAGCGCGCCGAATTGCGCAGCCTCGCCGGCATGGACGTGCCCGGCAAGGCCGACGCGCTGGGCCTGGGCTGGGTGGCGATGCACGAACAGCCGGACACCCGGCCCTTCCTGCAAAAAACCGCCGGCGGCGGCGGCTTTTTCAGCTACGTCGCCATCGATCCCCAGCGGCAGACCGCGGTATGGGTGGCGCTGACCCGCGGCAAGCAGACCCGCTACCAGGCGATGAGCGACGGCGTGAACCAGTTGCTGCTGGCGCTGAACCGCTCCTAAGAAAGCCGCTTGCGATTCGCCGCGCGTCGCGGGGCCCGATGCGGCAGACGCCGTTTCGAAATCCCCCTATCGCCCAGGCGCATGCGGCTTGATCGGACGCAAGGCCTCGCCTCGCTCGCGGGGCCTTGAACAGACGCCAAACGGCCCTGGCGACGCGCAGACGCCATGACTCGCGCCGCTCCTTCTTTTCCCACATCCTCATCGACAAGGAGGCATCGTCATGCCCGCAATGAATCGCCGCGTCCTGCTGCTGGCCTGCGCCGCGCTATCCGCCCACGCCCTGGCCGCCGCGCCTTCGCCCCAAGCCGCCGTCGACGCGGAAATCCCGGCGCTGATGCGCAAGCACGGCATCCCCGGCATGGCGGTGGGCCTCGCCGTCGACAGCGGCGTTCAGGTTTACAACTACGGCGTCGCCTCCAAGGCCGACCATAGGCCGGTAACGCGCGCCACGCTGTTCGAGATCGGCTCGCTCAGCAAAACCTTCACCGCCGCGCTGGCCAGCTACGCCCAGGCCGAAGGCCGGCTCTCGCTGGCCGACCCCGTGACCCAGCACCTGCCGGCGCTGGCCGGCGGCGGCCTGGAACGGGTCACGCTGCTGAACCTGGGCACTCAGACCTCAGGCCTGCCCTTGTTCGTGCCGGACGACGTCGACAACGCCGGCACATTGCTGCGATTCATGCGGCGCTGGCGCCCCAGGCAGCCGGCGGGCGGGCAGCGGGTCTATTCCAATATCGGCATCGGCGTCCTGGGCCAGATCGCCGCCGCCAGCATGCGCATGCCCTACGCGGCGGCGGTGGAAGGCAGGATCTTCGCCAAGCTGGGCATGGACAGCAGCTTCGTCAACGTCCCCGCCCAGAGAATGCGCGACTACGCCCAGGGCTACGACAAGAACGACAGGCCCGCGCGGCTGACTCCGGCCCTGCTGGCGGACGAGGCCTACGGCGTCAGGACCAGCGCCACCGACCTGGCGCGCTTCCTCAACGCCAATATGGGCCTGCTGCCCATGGCGCCCAAGCTGCGGGCCGCGCTCGAGGACACCCATATCGGCTACTACCGCGCCGGGGTGCTGACCCAAGGCCTGATCTGGGAACAATACCCGTATCCGGTGGACCTGCCGCGGCTGCTGAGCGGCAATGCCCCCGCCTACATCTATCAGGGCATGCCGGCGCAGCGCCTGGATCCGCCGCTGCCGCCGCAAACGCGGGCCTTCATCAACAAGACCGGGTCCACCAACGGCTTTTCGGCTTACGCCGCCTATATCCCGGAAAAACGACTGGGCATCGTGCTCTTGGCCAACAAGTCCTATCCGCTGGCCGAGCGAGTGAGCGCCGCCTACCGCATCCTGGCGCGGCTGGACGGCGGACTCGCGCCCGCCGCTCAACCATGATCCCGCGCGGCCATCGTCGCTAGCCGGCGGCCTTGAGCACAACGATGGACGCGACCAGCAGCGACAGATAGGCAAGCTTTTTATTGCTCTTTTTATCGCCCCAGAACAGGATGCCGGTCACCACCGTGCCCACCACGCCAATCCCGGTATAAGCGGCGTAAGCAATCGACATGTCTATGGTTTTCATCGCCCAGTAGAGAAGAAACAAGGAGCTGCTCAAGCCCGTCGCATACAGCGCGCAGCCCCTGACATACCGCTTCAGCGCGATGTCCCGGATCCCCACCACCACCAGAATTTCCAGCACGCCCGCCGCCAACAGATAAAGCCAGTCCATTTCAGTCTTTCACTTGCTTGAGTTGCACCACCGAAAACAGGATCACCGCAATCGCCAGCATCGCCACCGGACTGAACGGCTTGCCGAACAAGGCCACATCCAACAGATAAGCGCCTACGGTTCCGAAGATCACGAAAAACACATAGGCGGTCGACGCGCCCATTCTCTTGGTCGCCAGCACCAGCAAGGAGAAACTGCCGATGATGCAGACAATGGTCGCCAACCATTCCAATGCGCTTTCCGAGCGCTTCAAACCCGCGGCCCACAGTACTTCCAAACCGCTGGCAAACAGCAACAACACCCAGCTAAGCATCTTTGAACGCCCCTTCCCCGACTCAATCATCAAAGCCCGTTCAGCCGTCGCGGCACACGCCCGGAGCCTGTTTACGCGCCCTCGGGCAAGAACGGAAAAACCCTGCGGCGGCCCACTTGATAATGAGCGCGCCAAGAACGTCTTCAGCGCTCCGCCAATCGCTCGATATCTTGGAACGCGTCCCGCCACTCCTGCTCGCTCATCTCGGCCAGGCCGAAGTAGCGCAGCATGAACGCCCCTTCCACCGCCAGATAGGCCACGCGCGCGCGGCGGCCCTCCTCGGTGGCCACGTCCAGCTTGCCCAAGCGCTCGGCATGCCAGGCCCGCACCCAGTCTTTCTGATCCTTGGACTCCAGCATGGCGCTCAGATGGCAGGCGGCGCGGGCGATCAAGGCCTCTTCCGTCGCGGTGATGCGAACATGGGTTTTGACTTGCTCGACGCTGGACAGCTGTTCGGCGGCGACGCCCGCGGTTTTCTCGAAACACGCGTCGTAGTGCTTGCCCCAGCGCTCCAACATGGCGTTGACCAGATTGCGCTTGGCGCCGAAACAGGACTGGACCCCGCCCTTGCTGATGCCCACGGCCTTGGCCACGGCGTCTATGGTGAGGGCGGCCGCCCCCTTGTGTTCTATGATCTCTTCCGCCGCGTCCAACACCTGATTGCGATCGATGGATCTGGGTTTGCTCACGATGCCTCCCGGCTCATTGAATACATACGTATGTATTCTATTGAATCCCAGGAAATAGCGTCAAGCGCGCGATGGGCGTCGCAACTAGGCCGGCGCCAGCTCCTGAGTAAACAAGGTCTGGCCGGCCACGTCCTTCAGCCTCACCGTCATCGCGCGGCTGCGGGCGTCTATGTCCACCTGGCCGAAGAACTGCATGCCGGCCAGCGGCGACAGGTTCTGCGTCTCCGGCGCCTTCTGGTACACCACCTTGGGGCCGAAAGTCATGTCCAGCGGATTGGGGCCGAAGGTGCCGGCGTTCAACGGACCGGAGACGAACTCCCAGAACGGATTGAAGTCCGCGAAGGCGGCGCGTTCCGGATGGTAATGATGGGCGGCGGTGTAATGCACGTCGGCGGTGAACCACACCACGTTGCGGATATCGCGGCGCTTGATCTCGCCCAGCAGCCAGGCCAGCTCCAGTTCGCGCCCCAGCGGCCGGCCGTGGTCGCCGTTGGCCATCGCCTCCCAGCGCGCGCTGCCGTCCGCGTTCTTGCCGTCGGCCACCTGCAGGCCCAGCGGCATGTCCGCCATCACCGCCTTCCAGACGCCCTTGGAAGCCTGCAAGCCTTCCAACAGCCATTGCAGCTGCGCCCGGCCCATGAAGTTCGCGCCCGGCTCGCCCTCCCGCTGCAGATTGGCGCCGTTGGCGTCGCGATAGCTGCGCATGTCCAGCACGAAGACATCCAGCAACGGCCCCTGCGGCAGATGGCGATACACCCGCTCGTCCTCGCCGTTGCCGTGAAGCCGCAGCGGCGCGTACTCCAGAAAGGCGCGGGTGGCGCGCGCCTGCAACACGCCTATGTTTTTCTCGTGGTAACGCGGGTCGGCGGACAAGTCCTTGCCGTCGGACCAGTTGTTGACCACCTCGTGGTCGTCCCATTGCCAGATCTGCGGCACCTCGGCGGCAAAGCGCCTCACATTGGCGTCCATCAGGTTGTAGCGGTAGCGGCCGCGGTATTCGTCCAGCGTCTCCGCCACCTTGCTCACTTCCGGCGTCAGCAGATTGCGCCAGATCTTGCCGCCCTCCACCGCCGTCTCGGCCGCCATCGGGCCGTCTGCGTAAATGGTGTCGCCGCAATGCACGAAGAAATCCGGCCGCTGCCGGCGCATGGTTTCGTAAATGCGCATTCCGCCCCAGTCCGGATTGATGCCGTAGCCCTGGCCGGCGGTGTCGCCGGACCAGACGAAGCGCAGATCGCGCGCCGTTTCCGCCACAGTGCGAAAGCTCCCTGTCACCGGCTCGGACCAGGCCCGCGGATGGACCGCGTCTTCAAAACGCGCTCTCACATACAGCCGCTCGCCGGCCGGCAGGCCGCTCAGATCCACGCGCGCGGTGAAGTCGCCGGCCTCGGTCGCCCAGGGGCCCCGCACCTGGCGCGGGCTGGCGAAGCGCTCGCTGCGGTCCCACTCCACCACCAGGCGCGCGGTCCGGTCGGAGCGCGCCCAGACAATGGCGCGGTCCGCGCTCGCGTCACCGATCTGGATGCCGGAATTCATCAGCGGGCGCAAACGGTCCGAGGTGACGACGGCCGGCGCAGCCAGCGCCGGCCCGGCCAGCAACAGGCCGCCTCCGGCAAGCGAGGTTTTCAAAAAACGGCGGCGATCCATGGCGTTCTCCGGTGTTGATCAAGACAGTCAAAACGTCGATCTTGCCGCGGCAAGATGACGCCAGGATGTCCCGCTAGCGGGTTTTACGTATTTCATTCGCGCGCTTGATCGCATATACCTCAAACACCCGCCGCGCGGCCCTCCGAGCCGGCCCGCAGTCAACGGGCTCCGCCAACAGGTTCAAAGGAAAGCACATGCTCTGGGACCCCGGGCCGCCCCCGCCTTTCTCCTCGCTGTTCGAGCACGCTCCGCTGGCAAGCTATCAGGCTCTCCCGGCCAAATTCCGCCTGGAATGGGGCCCCGTCTACTACCGCGGCCGCCTGGACGGCAGCGCCAAGGTGCTGATCGTGGGACAGGACCCGTCCGCCGATGAAAACCTGACGCGCCGCGCCATGGTCGGCACCGCCGGCCAGCGGGTGCAGGGCTTTTTGCGCAAGCTGGGCCTGGACCGTTCCTACGTGATCGTCAACGCCAGCCTGTACAGCATTTACGGCCAGTTCGACGCCGAGATGGCCGGCTTCATGGACCAGGCCGCCGTGCGCGCCTGGCGCAATCAATTGCTGGACCAGCTCAAGCAACCCGGCCTGCAAGCGGTGATCGGCTTTGGCAAGGCGGCGGCCAAGGTGCTGGACGACTGGCCCGGCGCGGCGTCCTTCAAGGCCGCGCAGCGGCTGTTCCAGCCGCAGCATCCCACCGCGCGCTCGCCCGGCGCGCTGCTCAAATCCTGGAACCAGACCCTGGCCGCGCTGGCGCCCTTGCTGAACCCGGACCCCGGCCTTGCGCCGGACCCCACGCCCTATGAGCTGACGGGCTTTCGCGAGCAGGATCTGGCGCGGATTCCCGCCGCGGACCTGCCCTTCGGCATGCCGGCCTGGCTGGGCCAGGGCGATATGGCCACGCGGGTGATCAAGGGCCAGGCCAAACTGAAAACCCCGGCCGCCAACGCCTCCATTCTGTGGACGGCGCAGGCGGACCAGGGCTGAACCGGCGGGAGAAGCAAATGAAAAGCCTGGGATGGCTGCTGTGCGCCGCCGCGCTGTTGCCGGCCCACGCCGGGGTAACGGTGACGCCGGGCGACGACGAATACTTGGTGATACGCGGTCGCCTGGTGCTGGCGGAACAAGAGAGCGACGGCCGGCTGGTGCTGGCCGGCGACCGCATCGTCTGCGCCGGCGCGGACTGCGCCGAGCCCCCCGGCGCCACCGTGCTGGACGTGAGCGAGGGCTACGTCTTTCCCGGCTTCATCGACGCCCACAACCACGTGGCCTACAACGCGCTGCCCAAGTGGACGCCGCCCAAGCTCTACCAGAACCGCGGGCAATGGCAGCGCGCCGCCGCCTACAAAACCTTCAAACGCCCCTACGATCAATTGAAGAAAAGCGGCCTGATCTGCGAAATGGTGAAATACGGCGAGGCCAAGGCGCTGATCAGCGGCGTCACCACCATACAAGGCTCGCCCGCCGGCCGCTGCCTGCAAGGGCTGATCCGCAATGCGGAGAACCCCCAGTCCGGCCTGCCGGTCTCCTCCGCCCACGTCCGCACCTTCATCCTGGACGTCGGCGGCGCGCCCAAGATCGACTGGAACGCGACCGACGCCTTCCTGATCCACGTCGCCGAAGGCGTGGACGCCGACGCGCTGGCGGAATTCTCCACGCTCAAGGCCAAGGGCCTGCTCGCCCCCGGCACCGCCGTCATCCACGGCACCGCCTTCGGCGACGAGGAGTTCCGCCAGATGGGCGCGGCGGGCAGCAAGCTGATCTGGTCCCCGCAAAGCAATCTGGCCCTGTACGGCCGCACCACCCGCGTCGACCTCGCCTTGCGCCACGGCGTGCCGGTCTCGCTGGGCGTGGATTGGAACCCCACCGGCAGCGACAATCTGTTCGACGAACTGCGCGTGGCGGAAAGCGTCAACCGCCGGCAATTCCAAAGCGCGATCCGGGAACGGGACTGGGTGGCCATGATCACCCGCCACCCGGCGCGGGCGCTGGCCCTGGACGACTACATCGGCGAACTGCGCGCCGGCCTGAAAGCCGACGTCGTCATCCTGTCCAGCCGCGCCGCCGCCCCCGGCCAGGCGCTGCTGGACGCTAGACTGCGCGACGTGGCCGCGGTGCTGGTGGACGGCCGGCTGCTTTACGGCGACAGCGACGCGATGGCGGCGGCCGGCCGCGCCGATTGCGACGCGCTGACCGTGGACGGCGCGCCCAAACGGCTCTGCATGCAAACCGCCAAAACACCCAAGGGCGAGCAGCGGCTGGACGACGTCCGCGCCGCGCTGCGCAAGGTCTATGCCGGCGTGGCGCCGCTGGCGCCCTGAGCCCGCCAGTCAAAGTCCGCGCCCCGCGACAGCGCCGATCCGGCGGCGCGCCCCCATGCCCGCCGGTCCCCGCGGCGTCTCCGGCATGCGTGGATACGCAATGGACATTCCACTCCCTGCTTACGAGTGCATATGCTATAAAACAGCAAAATATGATTAATTCATAAACACCAAATCCGTTGATCAATGGAGCTTTGGCGCATGCAGCAAACTCCCGCCTCCGGCAACGACGCCTTCGAGTTTCTGTCCACGCTGCCGCCCAGCCGCGCGCAGCGCCGGCTGGCCCTGGCCGCCATCGTGGTGTCCATGCTGGTCTTCGTCTGCGCGCTGCCCTTCGCCAAGCTGCCCCTGCCCAAGGTGCCCGCCTTCATTCCCGCCTATCAGGCGGCGATGGCGGTCTGCGATCTGGTCACCGCGGCGCTGCTGTTCGGCCAGTACGCGATCTTGCGCGCTCGCGCCCTGCTGGCCTTGGCGACGGGCTATTTGTTCACCGCGCTGATGGCGATGGCGCATTCGCTGACCTTCCCCGGCGTGTTCGCGCCGGGCGGCCTGCTGGGCGCCGGGCCGCAGACCACGGCCTGGATGTATATGTTCTGGCACGGCGGCTTTCCGCTGATGGTGCTGGCCTACGCGCTGCTCGCCCAGCGCAACGACGGCCCCAAGCGCTTCGCCAGCGCGCTGCCGGCGGTGCTGGGCTGCGTCGCCGGCTCTCTGGCGCTGATGGCGGCGCTGACGGCGCTGGCCACGCTGGGCCACCCCTGGTTTCCCCCCATCATGCAAGGCAGCCGCTACACCCCCATCATGTTCGGCGTGGTGTCCGCGGTTTGGGGCTTCAGCGCGCTGGCGCTGCTGCTCTTGCTGCGGCGCTGGACGCGCACCTTGCTGGATGTCTGGCTGGCGGTGGTGATGACGGCCTGGCTGTGCGACATCGCCCTGTCCGCCATGCTCAACGCCAGCCGCTTCGACCTGGGCTTTTACGCCGGCCGCGGCTACGGCCTCTTGTCCGCCAGCTTCGTGCTGATCATCCTGCTGCTGGAAAACGGCCTGCTTTACGCGCGGCTGGCGGACACCGCCGGGCAATTGCGCGTGGCCAAGCAGCAGGCGGAAGACGCCACCCAGGCCAAATCGATGTTCCTGGCCAATATGAGCCATGAAATCCGCACCCCGATGAACGCCATCATCGGCATGTCCTATCTGGCGCTTAAAACCAAGCTGAGCGGGCAACAGCGCGACTACGTCAACAAAATCCACAACGCCGGCACCTCCCTGCTGGGCATCATCAACGACATCCTGGACTTCTCCAAGGTGGAGGCCGGCAAGCTGGAAATGGAGGCCGAACCGTTCTGGCTGGACGATGTGCTGGAGGCGGTGTCCTCGCTGGTGGCGCAAAAGGCGACGGACAAATCGCTGGAATTGCTGTTCGAAGTGGGCTCGGACGTGCCCAAGGGGCTGGTGGGCGACGCCCTGCGGCTCAGCCAGGTGCTGATCAATTTGAGCAATAACGCGATCAAGTTCACGGAAAAGGGCCAAGTGGCCATCATCATCAGCCGGCTGGAACAAGTGGGCGACAAGGTCCAGCTGCGTTTCTGCGTGCACGACACCGGCATCGGCATGAGCGAGGAACAGGCGGCGCGGCTGTTCCAGCCGTTCAGCCAGGCGGACGGCTCCACCACCCGCCGCTTTGGCGGCACCGGCCTGGGCCTGACTATCGCCAAGCGGCTGGTGGAGCTGATGGGCGGCTCCATCCGGGTGGAATCCGCCCCCGGCTGGGGCAGCCTGTTCATGTTCAACGCCTGGCTGGGCGTGTCCTCCGCCGTGGACACCCGCCGCCAGGGCCTGCCCGGGGAGATCAAGGGCCTGCGCGTGCTGGTGGTGGATGACAACGCCTCGGCGCGGGACATCCTGTCCGACCAGCTGCGCTCGCTGGGCTTCTACGCCCACGCCTGCGCCTCCGGGCCCGAGGCGGTGGCGGCGATCGCCCAGGCCAATCTGGACCGGCCTTTCGACGCGGTCTTCGTGGACTGGATGATGCCGGGCATGAACGGGGTGGAAACCATCTCCCAGATTCGCAGCATCAGCCGCAGCATCAAGGTGGTGCTGGCCACCGCCTTCGGCCGCGACGACGTGCGCGCCCAGGGCGAACTGAGCGGCTGCGACGCGGTCCTGATCAAGCCCGTCAGCCTGTCCTCGCTCTACGACGTGGTGCTGGCGATGTTCGGACCGCAGCGGGATCACGGCCTGGTGGCGCTGACCGAGGAATTGCCGCGGCTGGACGGCGTGCGCCTGCTCTTGGTGGAAGACAATCTGGTGAATCAGCAGATCGCCGTGGAACTGCTGGGCGACGCGGGCGCGCTGGTGACCTTGGCCAATCACGGCGGCGAAGCGCTGGCGCGTCTGGCCGCGATGGGGCCGCAAGGCTTCGACGCGGTATTGATGGATGTGCAGATGCCGGTGCTGGACGGCATCTCGGCCACCCGGCAGATCAAGGCCGATCCCCAGTTCGCCTCCTTGCCGGTGCTGGCGATGACGGCCGACGCGCTGTCTGAGGAACGGGAGGACTGCATGAGCGCCGGCATGGACGACTACATCGCCAAGCCGATAGACCCGCATACGATGTTCCAGACCCTGCTGCGCTGGGTGAAGCCGATACCGCCGGGCGCGGAGATCCACCGCGCCGCCTCGTCCGCGCTCGCGCTGCCGGACATCCCCGGCCTGGATCAACAGGCCGGCTTGAAACGCGTGGCCGGCAAGCGCGAGCTGTATCTGCACCTGCTGCGCCAATTCATCGCCGAGGAAGCGGACGCCGCCGCGCGGCTGTCCGCGGCGCTGGAAATCGGCGACTACGTCCAGGCCGAACGCACCGTGCACACGCTCAAAGGCGTCAGCGGCAATGTGGGCTGCGTGCAGTTGCAGGAGGCGGCCACCGTGCTGGAGCGGGATTTGCGCGCGCGCGGCGCCATTCGTCTGGCGCCGCTGGAACAGGCGCTGGAACAGGTGATGACGGCGCTGCGCGCCGGTCTGGAAGCGGAAGACCGCTTATCCGGCGCCGGCGCGCCGACGGCGGACGCCCCGGCCGGCCCGGCGCTGCTGCAACAACTGGCCGCCCTGCTGGCCGCCAGCGACGGCGACGCGCTGGAACTGTTCCTGCAACAGACGCCGGCGCTGCGCGCCCTGTTCGGCCCCGATGAATTCGCCGACTTCGAAAAAGCGCTGAACCACTTCGATTTCGTCAACGCGCTGACTCTGTTGCGCCACGCCGCGGCCGCCCAGCGCATCCCCTTGCCGGAGGACATAAGATGACGGACTCCGCCCCGGCGGCCCCGCGTCAGACCGTTCTGATCGTGGACGACACCCCTGAAAACCTCACCTTGCTGTATGGCTTGCTGAAAGACCATTATCGGACCCAAATCGCCAACAGCGGCGAGCGCGCGCTGGAGCTGCTGGAAGGCGACGCGCTGCCGGATTTGCTGCTCTTGGATGTGATGATGCCCGGCATCGGCGGCTTCGAGACGTGCCGCCAGGTCAAGGCCAACCCGCGCACCGCGCGCATCCCGGTGATCTTTCTGACCGCGATGGGCGAGAACGAGAACGAACAGGCCGGCTTCGACGCCGGCGCGGTGGATTACATCATCAAGCCCATCTCGCCGCCCATCGTGCTGGCCCGGGTCAAAACCCATCTGAGGCTCAAGGCCGCCGCCGACTTTCTGGAAGACAAGGCCGCCTTCCTGCAAACCGAAGTGGAACGCCGCATCCACGAAGTGCAAGTGGTTCAGGACGTCACCATCCTGGCGCTGGCCTCGCTGGCGGAAACCCGCGACCATGAAACCGGCAACCATCTGCGCCGGACGCAGAACTACGTGCTCGCCCTGTGCACCCAATTGCGCAATCACCCGCGCTTCCAGGCCGTGCTGGAAGAGGAGACCATCCAGGAACTGTTCAAATCCGCGCCCTTGCACGATATCGGCAAGGTGGGCATTCCGGACGACATCCTGCTCAAACCGGGCAAGCTGACGCCGGAAGAGTTCGAAATCATGAAAACCCACACCACGCTGGGACGCGACACCATCGCCGCGGCGGAGCGGCTGCTGGACTCTCCCAGCAGCTTTCTGCGCCACGCCAAGGAGATCGCCTACAGTCATCAGGAGAAATGGGACGGCAGCGGCTACCCCCAGGGCCTGACCGGCGACGACATTCCGGTGTCCGCCCGGCTGATGGCGGTGGCGGACGTCTACGACGCCCTGATATCCCGCCGCGTCTACAAGCCCCCCTTCCCCCATGAGCAGGCGGTCGCCATCATCCGCGAAGGCAGCGGCAAGCATTTCGACCCGGACATCGTCGCCGCCTTCCTGAGCATGACGGAAACCTTCCGCGCCATCGCCCTGCGCTATACCGACTAAGAACCGCCTCCCAACCAAGCGCCGCGCCAAGACCGCGCCGTATTCCGCAACAGCAATAAAAAAACAGCCCGCGCCGGATAAACGGCGAAGGCTGTTTTTACATTCCAATCAAAGCGCCATGGCCGCCATCAGCGCTTTTTCATTTGCGGGGACGCCGTTTAGGAAAGCAGAGATTTAACGGTGCTGCTGGTTTTATGCTCCACCAGCAAGGGCTCCATACTGTCTCTTTTAGTCACATCCAGATCATGCTTGGAAATGATTTCCTTCAATTGGCAAGCCAATTCCGACATGCTGTACGAGCCCGCTTCAATATCGATCAGCAAACCGTCCACCCGGCTGCGGCTCATGCGGTTGCTTTTCCACTTGCGCTCGAAGCCGCCCGCGGCGGCCAGGCTGGACAAGGCCGCGGCGATCGAGGTCAACACCGTGGAATAACCCTTCAGGTCATGCCCTTGCACCTGCAGCAAGCCGCCCACCACCACGCTGCAGAGAATCGATCCGAAAATGGCCGTATGATGGGCGAAGCTCCAAAGCCGCTGACCTTTGCTAAACCAGTTTCGCCATCTCATGGCTTCCTGCCTGAGCGCCTCTTTATCCATCATATTTCCTCCTCGCTGAGAAGTACGCATTTGCGGCCAGTCATGAAGTCAACATAGTCAATCCAACTGAAGTTGCAAATATTGACGCGTAAAAAGCCCATTAATTTGAAATGGCCCTGGCCGAATTCGACGCTTGAAGGAACAACGCTTAAAAACTGAAATTTCCCGGAAGACCCGGCGCGTCCCAGAAAAGCGGAAAGTGAAAATCCGGGACGCCCCGCTCAAAGGCGCATCGATAAATCTATCAATCTAGACCACGGTCTTGATTCCCGAAAGTCTGATTTCCCCCTTTCCGCGCGGCGACGCTTGCAAGGGAAATCCTGAATCTGTTTCAAGCGGAACCCTATGACAATCGTCGTCTCTCGCCGACGCCGCACCCTGCTCCGGCCCCCGACGGCGCTTGAATTCGTACGAAAAGCGCCGCGGAACTAGCCTTGGCCGCGCATTGTCTATATAATCTGGATTCTTATCTGGGGGCGACCTGGTTTCGACGAGGGTTGCGAAGCAGATGAGGGCATACCGGGATTTCAGTCACCCCGTAAAACACTGAGTTTATTTAGTCGCAAACGACGAAACTTACGCTCTGGCAGCCTAAGGGCTAGCTAGACACTACAACGGTTCGCAGATGGGCCGGGGGCGTCAAAACCCTGTAGTGTCACTTTACATCTGCTAGTGCTATGTCGGGTTACTTGGCATAGTGCGAAACAATAGGTAACTCGCCAAAGTCCAGCCTGTCCGTCGGCGTGGCAGCGGTTAAATCCAAATGACACGACTAAGTATGTAGAACTCACTGTAGAGGACTTTCGGACGCGGGTTCGATTCCCGCCGCCTCCACCACCACACCGCTTCATGACCCGTCATGAAGACTCGGAAACCCCGATAGCTCAAGGCTTTCGGGGTTTTTTGTCGCCTCAGCCTCCGCAAGGCGGCCCCCGCCCCGCCGCCCATCTATAATCCAGTCATCCCCATCTCCGCAAAGCGACCATGCCTCGCCTGTTGCCCAATTTGCCGGACAGTTTCCGGCTACGGCTGACCGCGCTGTTCGGCGGGCTGTTTCTCGCCTCGGCGCTGCTGGCCGCGCTCTTCCTGGATCAAGTGCTGAGCAGCCGCATCGTGCAGAACCAGGGCGTGGCCATGCATGCGCTGGCCGACAACATCGCCAAGGCCATCTCCACCAATCTGCAGGAACGCCATCGCGAAGTCTTGCTGCTGGCGCAGACGCCCGCCTACGTCCGCGCGCCGCTGGACGGCGACGACCTGCGCCAAAGCCTGGAACGCACCAAGCGGGCCTACCGCTACTACGCCTGGATTGGCATCACCGACCCGGACGGCAACATCGTTTCCGCCACCAGCGGCATGCTGCAGGGCCAGAGCGCGGCCAAGCGCCCCTGGTTTATCCACGGCCGCCAGGCTCCCTTTGTCGGCGACGTACACCAGGCCGTGCTCTTGGCCAAGCTCATGCCCTCCACCGCGAACCATGGAGAGCCGCTGCGCTTCGTCGACTTCGCCTCGCCGATTTACGACCCCGCCGGCAAATTGCGCGGGGTGCTGGCCACGCACGCGCTCTGGGCCTGGGTGGAGGAAACGATACGGGAACGCCTGCCCGCCAAGACGTCTCAGCAGGTCTTCATTATCGACAAGCGCGACAATACGCTGTCGCCCTTCGAGGCGATAGGCAAGGAGCGCCCGCCCGCGCCCCTGCCTTCCGGCCGGGATTTTCAGCTCGGCGTCTGGCCCGACGGCAAGAATTACCTGTATAGCGAGGCCTGGGTGCGCGAGGCCGGGCTGGACTGGCGCGTGGTCGTCCGACAGCCGCAAGGGCAGGCCTTGGCGGCCTTGAACCAGTTGCGCGCCAGCCTGATCCTGCTGGGCCTGGTCGCCACCTTGCTGCTGATGGTCGCCGTTTATCGGCTGGCCGCCCTGTTCAGCACACCGCTGGAACAATTGGCCGGCATCGCCCGGCGCATCGGCCAGGGAGACGAACACGCCGATTGGACGCTGCCCAGCGGCGCTCAGGAACTGCGCCAGCTATCGCAGGCGATGCGAAGCATGGCCACCGCCCTGCTGGCCCGCAAACAGGAGCTGACAGACATCAACGCCAAGCTGGAGCAGCTCGTGGAGGAGCGCACCGAGTCCCTGCGCGAGGTCAACCACGAGCTGGTGCGCACCGCCACGCGATTGGCGCAGCAGGCGCGCAGCGACGCGCTCACCGGACTGAACAACCGCATGGCCTGCAACGAACAGCTCAGGGAAGAGCACCTGCGCTACGGGCGCAGCGGCGCGCCCTACTCGGTGTTGTTGCTGGACGTCGACCACTTCAAGCGCGTCAACGATCATTTTGGACACGACGCCGGCGACCGCGTGCTATGCCACATCGCCCGACTCCTGCAAGCCACCGCCCGCCTCACGGACTTCACCGCCCGCTACGGCGGCGAAGAGTTCCTGCTGCTGCTGCCCGACACCGACGACAAGGGCGCCGCGGTGCTGGCCGAAAAAATCCGCGCCGCCGTCGAACACTCGCCGGCGCCGGACGCCGGCAAGGTCACCCTCAGCATCGGCCTGGCCATGGCCCGGCCCGCCGACGCCCAGCCTGAAACGGTGGTCAAGCGCGCCGACCAGGCCCTGTACCGCGCCAAGGCCAACGGCCGCAACCAGGTTGCGCTGGACACCACGGACGGATCGCATTAAAAGTGAGCCATCGGCCCGGCCGAATCATGACAAAGAGATTCCGCCCGGCGCTGACCGCGCCCGCCACCCCCAACGCCAAGGATGTGAAGATGAAAGAGCAAATGCCGCCGCCCAAATATCAGATCAAACCTGAAACCTCAACCCCGCCCCTGCCGGCGGGCCTGTCCAAGGTGCTGGACATGCTCAGCGACGCGACGCGCGCCAAAGAGGCTGAGCCGGCGGCGGACCCAAACGCGGAAGCCGGCACCGGCGAACTGCCCCCGGCGCGCTGAACGCCCGACGCGCATGAAAAATGCCGCCGGCGCAAAGCGCGGGCGGCATGCTTGAAGCGGGAAGACCGGTTTACATCGAGGCCAACACCTTGATGCCCAACAGATCCAGACCGGTTTTCAGCGTCTTGCCGGTCAAAGCGGCCAGCTGCAGACGGCTGGCGCGGACTTCGCCCTCGCTCTTGAGAATGGGGCAAGCCTCGTAGAAGCGCGAGAACAGCGTGGCGATGTTGTACAGATACTGGGACAGGTAGTGCGGATAGCAACCGTCCACCACCGCCTGCAAAGTGTCTTCGAACTGAGCCAGCGCGGCGGCCAGATGCTTCTCCGCCGGCTCGGTGATGACGATGGCGGCGTTGGCATCGTAACCGTCGGCCTTGCGGAACACGCTCTGTACGCGAGTGTAGGCGTATTGCAGATAGGGCGCGGTATTGCCCTCGAAGGCCAGCATGGTGTCCCAGTTGAAGATGTAGTCGCTCATGCGGTTCTTGGACAGATCGGCGTACTTGACCGCACCGATGCCCACGGCGGCGGCGATGTCGCGGCGCTCCGCTTCCGGCAGATCCGGATTCTTCTCCGTCACCAGCGCGAAGGCGCGCTCTTCCGCTTCCTGCAACAGCTCAATCAGCTTGACCGTGCCGCCGGAACGGGTCTTGAACGGCTTGCCGTCGTCGCCCATCATCACGCCGAAGCCGACATGCTCCAGCTTCATGCTCTCCGGCGCGAAGCCGGCCTTGCGGCAGATGGAGAACATCTGGGCGAAATGCTGGCTCTGGCGCGCGTCCACCACGTAGATGACACGGTCCAGGTTCAGGGTCTTATGGCGATAACGCACCGCGCCCAGATCGGTGGTGGTGTACAGATAGCCACCGTCCTTTTTCTGGATGATCACACCCATGGGCTTGTCTTCCTGGGTGCGGAACTCTTCCAGGAACACCACTTGGGCGCCGTCGTCCTCGCTCAGCAGGCTGGCCGCGCGCAATTCGTCGACGATGACCGGCAGGTCGTCGTTGTACGAGGACTCGCCGCGCACGTGCTCGCGCTTGAGGCCGACGTTGAGCTTCTGGTACACCGCCTCGCAATGCTTCAGCGACACGTCGACGAACTGCTCCCACAGCTTCAGCACGTCCTGGTCGCCGCCTTGCAGCTTGACCACGTAGTCGCGGGCGCGGTTGGCGAAGTCTTCACTTTCGTCGAAACGCACTTTGGCGTTGCGGTAGAAGGTTTCCAAGTCGGACAGCTGCAATTCGGCGTCGCCGGCGTGGCTGGTTTCCACCAGGTAGGCGGTCAGCATGCCGAACTGGGTGCCCCAGTCGCCCACGTGGTTGGCGCGCACCACGTCGTGGCCGACAAACTCCATCACCCGGGCCAGCGCGTCACCGATGATGCTGGAACGCAGATGGCCAACGTGCATTTCCTTGGCCAGGTTGGGCGAGGAGTACTCCACCATCACGCGCTGCGGCGCAACGCGGCTGATGCCAAGCTTGTCGTCTTTCAGGGCGGCTTCGCTTCGTCGGGCAAGATATTCAGGGGCTAGATGAATATTGATGAAACCCGGGCCGGCGATTTCCACCTTGTCGGCGATGCCGGCAAGATCCAGCGCGGCGACCACTTTCTGGGCCAGTTCGCGCGGGTTGGTTTTCAGCAGTTTGGCGGCGCTCATGACGCCGTTGGCCTGATAGTCGCCGAATTCCGGCTTGGACGCCGGCTGCACCACGGCGGGCGCGTCCGGCGCGCCGGCTGCCGCCAGAGCGGCCTGCACCCGTTGATTGATGAGTTGAAGAATAGTCATTAGAGCCCCAAGAATTGCCGCGAAAACGAAAATTAGTCTTCGCTTCTGAAAAAAACTACTTGTTGATTGTATTCCCGCTTGCCATCAGGGGCAATGCTTGCAACCAAGCCGCGTCGGTAAAATAAGCCTCAAGCGGCGGCGTTTGGGATTTCCTGCCAAGATAGGGCTTAAAACCAGCGGGTTTCGCCCATGGCCGGCAGTTGGAACCTCGATGCGGGGATATTCCATTGCGCTAGCGCGGCGGCGAGATCGTCCTGTGGTTGGTCCAACGGCTCGTCGGTCAGAATGAAGCTGCCCCAATGCACCGCCCAGGCGGCGCGCGCGCCGGTGTCCAGCAGAATGCGCACCGCCTCTTCCGGATTCACATGCTGAGGATGGAGAAACCAGCGCGGCTCGTAAGCGCCTATCGGCAGCAAGGCAAGGTCCACAGCGCCGATGCGCTCGCCGATCAGCCGGAACAAGGACTCCTGATAACCGGTGTCGCCCGGATACCAGAACTGAAGCCCGTCGCCGCGCACGGCGAAGCCGCCCCACAGCGCGCGGTTTTCATCACCCATCATCCAGCGCTTGCTCCAATGATGAGCCGGCGTCAGTTCCGCCTCCACGCCGCCCAGACGGCAACGCTGCCACCAGTCCAACTCCTGAATCCGCGACGCCGGCACGCCGGCGCGCCGCAGGGTCGCGCCCACGCCCAGCGGCGCGGCGAACTGCGGGCAGCCGGCCGGCTGGCGCGCCAGACTGCGCACGGTGTTGAAATCGAGATGATCGTAATGGTTGTGGGTGATCAGCACCAGATCGATGGCCGGCAGCTCCCGCAAAGCCATCGGCGGCGGCGACTGCCGCGCCGGCCCCGCCCACTGAAACGGAGAAGCGCGTTGCGACCAGATCGGGTCGATCAGAATGTTCTTGCCGCACAGCTGGATGAAGCTGGTGGCGTGGGCGACCCAGGTCAGCGACGGCCGGTCCCGGTTGGCGTTCAGCGCGGCCAGCTCCGGCGCCTGGCGCGGGATGCGCTCCAGCCTGTGCTTCACCGCCGGCATGCGGCTGCGCTGCCACTCCCAGCGCAACACGTCGGCCAGGCTTGGTTGCCGAAACGGAAACAGATTGCGGTAGCCGTCCGCCTGATGATGCGGCTGCCGCGGGTCCGGCCTGTAGACAGGCAGCGGCCAGCGGTCTTGCAGCCAGGACTTCAATCGCGACATGACGTCACCATACCGAAAGAATTCCGGCATTGTCGCCGATGAAAGAGGAAAACAAAAGACGGCCGGCGCCGCCGTCTCGCCGACGGCGCCGGCCCGCCTCCCCCGCGGTCAGCCTTGGGCGAAGGCCAGCTTCATTTCGCGCTCGCGCTTGCGTTCCGCCGCGCGCATATAGAAGTTGGCGGCGATGACGCCGACGGAGACGAAGAGAATGAACAAGGTGGCCAGCGCGTTCATTTCCGGGTTCAAGCCCAGCCTCACCCGCGAGAAGATCACCATGGGCAAGGTGGTGGAGCCGGGGCCGGACAGGAAGGCGGTCAGCACCAGATCGTCCAGCGACAGCGTGAACGACAGCAGCCAGCCGGAAATCAGCGCCTGGGAGATCAGCGGCAGCGTGATCACGAAGAACACCTTCAAAGGCCGCGCCCCCAGGTCCATCGCCGCCTCTTCCAGCGACAGATTGAGCTCCCTCACCCGCGACTGCACCACGATGGCGACATAGGACACGCACAACATCACATGACCGATCCAGATGGTGAACACCCCTCGGCCCTCCGGCCAGCCAAAAGCCTGCTCCATGGCGACGAAGAGCAGCAACAGCGAGATGCCCTGAATCACTTCCGGAATCACCAGCGGCGCGTTGACCATGCCGGCGAACAAGGGAAACATGCGGAAGCGGCCAAAACGCGCCAGCACGAAACCGGCCCAGGTGCCGATCACCACCGAGGCGGTGGCGGTCATCAGGGCGATCTTGACGCTGAGCCAGGCCGCGTTGATCAACTCCTCGTCCTCCAGCAGCGCGGCGTACCACTTGGTGGAGAACCCGGACCACACCGTCACCAGCTTGGATTCGTTGAAAGAGAACAGAATCAGCAGCGCGATGGGCAGATAGAGAAAGGCGTAGCCCAGGCCCAGCACCAGGAAGGACAGCGGCTTGTTCGGCTTGATCATTTCGCGGCCTCCATATTCTTGACCTGGTAGTGCTGGAACAGCGCCATCGGCACCAGCAACAGCAGCACCATCGCGCAAGTCACCGTCGCCGCCATCGGCCAGTCCATATTGTTGAAGAACTCGTCCCACATCACGCGGCCTATCATCAGCGTGTCGGAACCGCCCAGCAGCTCCGGAATCACGTACTCGCCCACCGCCGGAATGAACACCAGCAGGCTGCCGGCGATGATGCCGTTCTTGGACAGCGGCAAGGTCACCTGGACAAAGGCCTTCCACGGCTTGGCGCCCAGATCGTAGGCCGCCTCCAGCAAGCGCAGGTCCATTTTCACCAGATGGGCGTACAAGGGCATGATCATGAACGGCAGGTAGGAGAACACCATGCCGATATACACCGCCCAATTGGTGTGATACAGCCGCAGCGGCGTGTCGATCACGCCCAGCCACAACAGGAACTGATTAAGAAAGCCGTCGTTCTTCAAAATGCCGATCCAGGCGTAAACCCGGATCAGGTAAGAGGTCCAGAACGGCAGAATCACCAGCATCATCAGGGTGTCGCGCGCGCGGTCTGAAGCCCGGGCGATGTAATAAGCCATCGGATAGCCGATCAACAGACAGAGCAGCGTGGAAACGAAGGCCATCTTCACCGAACTGATATAGGTGGCGAAGTACAAGTCGTCGCTCAACATGAACTTGTAGTGACTGATGTTCAGCGCGATGGAGAAGACGTCGTCTTCCAGCTTGGTGAGCGGGGTGTAGGGCGGGATGCCCAGTTGCTGCTGCGAGAAACTGATGCCCACCACCAGCAGGAAGGGCAGCAGGAAAAACACGAACAGGAAGATGAACGGGATGCCGATGACGGTGGTCCGTCCGCTGGGCAACCATTGTTTTAATTTTAAATTTTTCATGTCAGCACCACGTGGCCGGCGCGTTCCGGCTTGGCTTGCATTGCTTGTTTTGCCGGCGGCCCCTCCCGTCTGACGCGGGCGGTGGCTGGGCGGCTTCCTCTTGATCTCTCCTCGGAGTCCGGTCCGGCCCGCTGCTCGCTAGGCCGGAAAGCCGGCTCCAGACCACCCACAGCCGACGGCTGGATGGCCCGGGACTATTCTCCACGCTGCGCCGGACGCGGCCGCCCGCGGGCCGCGCAGCGCGGGCCCGGGGTGGCGGATCGGCATGGGTTCGTCAGGTCCGGTCTTGCGCTCAATGACCGGTCTTAAGCTGTGTCCACAGCCGGTTTTGCAGGCGCATGATGTCCGCCGGCAAGGGCTTGAGCAGGAACAGCGTCTTCACCACCGCCTCCGGCGGATACACCGCCGGATCGTTGGCGATTTCCGGCTTCACGAATTTGCGCGCGGCGGCGTTGGCGGTGGGATAGAACACTTCATTGGTGATCGCGGCGTTGACTTCCGGCGACTGGATGTAATTGATCCATTTGTGCGCCGCCTCCGGATGCGGCGCGTCCTTGGGCACCACCATCACGTCGAACCAGAGCGGCGCGCCGCTCTTGGGGATCACATAAGCCAGCTGGTAAGGCCGCTTGGCCTCGCGGGCGCGGTGCTTGGCGATATTGATGTCGCCGGAGAAGCCCAGCGCCAGGCAGATGTCGCCGTTGGCCAGGTCGTTGATGTAGCCCGAGGAGTTGAACTGGGTGATGTAGGGCCGGATTTTCTTCAGCGCGGCGAAGGCGGCCTGGTAGTCGGCGGGGTTCTTGCTGTTCGGGTCCTTACCCAGATGGTGCAAGGCGACGGCGAACACGTCGTTGGCCTGGTCCAGCACCGACACGCCGCAGCCTTTCAGCTTGGACACGTATTTGGGATCGAACAGGATGTCCCAGCTGTCCAGCGGCGTGTCCTTGCCCAGCGCCGCCTTGACCTTGTTCAGGTTATAGCCCAGCCCGTCGGTGCCGTAGGCCCAGGGCACGCCGTGGGCGTTGCCCGGGTCCGCGTCGACAATCTTGGCCATCAAGGCCTTGTCCAGATTGGCCAGATTGGGCAGCTTGGATTTGTCCAGCTTCTGATAGATGCCGGCCTCGATCTGCTTGGCCATGAAGTTGGACGTGGGCGCCACGACGTCGTAACCGGCGCGCCCTGTCAGCATCTTGGCCTGCAAGGTGTCGTCGCTGTCGTAAACGTCGTACTTGACCTTGATGCCGCTCTGTTTTTCAAACCCGGGGATGGTGGACTTGGCGATGTAGTCCGACCAGTTGTACACGTTCAGCGCCTTGTCTTCCGCCTGCGCGCCCATCGCGGGGAGCAGCAGCAGCGAACAACACAGATTGCGAACCAGCTTCTTCATGACAGGTTTCCTCAATGGAACGACCGCAGCCGGCGTAGGCGCGGCCTGACCGACGACAAGTTCAGCGCCGCCCTCCTCGCCCGTTGCCGGGCCATGACGCCGCTCCCTCTCCCTTGGCGGCGGAAGCCGCCCAAGGCCCAAGGCGATGCCTGCGCGCCGAAACGCCGTTGCCGGCGACTGCCGACGACACGCGCCGCATTGCCAACTTACACTGCATCGCGCGAGATTCCAGCTGTCCGTTCGCTACGATTTGTAAGAGCCGGCCCGCAAGCCGCCGCGCATCGGGATGAGGCGCGCGGCTCGCGAGCGCTCCCGAGATCGCGGACAACTTCCACGCGCCTGCTCCAAGCGACAAGGTGCCAAGGGTCATTATGGTCCGCGCGCCGTCGAAACGACGACGCGCGGACAAGGGAAACCTGTGCGGAAAACCGGCTGGCGCCGCCCCCAACAGGCTGCGGCCGGCCTCCATCGTCTCCTCTTCTTTCTCATCTCTCCGCGTCCAGCGTGTGTTTAATAAAATTCACACATCTATCTGTAACGCCATTACTTTTTAACCATGTTTTTAGAGCTGCGCAACTTTTATCGATGCTGCCGCGCAAAAAAATAAACACGATTACCACAGACTGTGCTCGTCACGTTAACTATGTTCAACATTCAACAGCCCGTTTCCCAAGCTGGCGGCCATGAAAAACGGGCGGCCGCAATGGCCGCCCGCTTAAGCGAAAATCCGCGTCGACGCGCGTCAGAACAACCGCGCCAGCAAGGCCTTTTCCTTGCCATGCATGTCGGGAATCTTGACCTGCATGCCGTTGCCGGCCGCCACTTCCACCGGCAGGTCCTTGCGCGTCATCTGCGCCAGCTCGATGATCTGATTGCCGCTGGGGTGGATCACTTCGATGCGATCGCCCACCGCGAAGCGGTTCTTCACCTCGATCAGCGCCCAGCCGTCGGCGTCCACCGACAACACGTCGCCGACGTACTGGCTCTGCTTGGCCTTGGAATGACCGGTGAGGTAGTTCTGGTATTCCTGGGTCTGGTGACGCTCCAGGAAGCCCGGGGTGTAGCCGCGGTTGGCAAGGCCGTCCAGCTCGGCCAGCAGGCCGAGGTCGAACGGGCGGCCGGCCACGGCGTCGTCGATCGCCTTGCGGTAGACCTGAGCCGCGCGCGCCACGTAGTACAGACTCTTGGTGCGGCCCTCGATCTTCAGCGAATCCACGCCGATTTTGGCCAGCTTCTCCACCTGCTCCACCGCGCGCAGGTCCTTGGAGTTCATGATGTAGGTGCCGTGCTCGTCTTCGATGATGGGCATCAGTTCGCCGGGACGGCTGCCTTCTTCGATCAGATAGGTCTTGTCCGCCAGCGGATGGCGCTCGGCGCCGCCGCAGGAGGCGAAACTCTGATTGGCCTCTTCCAGCGCCTTGTTGAAGTCGAACTGGATGGTCTGCACATCGCCGGCGTCGTCGCCCTGAGTGTCGTGCACCTTGTAATCCCAGCGGCAGGCGTTGGTACAGGTGCCCTGGTTCGGATCGCGGTGATTGAAGTAGCCGGACAGCAGGCAGCGGCCGGAGTAAGCGATGCACAGCGCGCCGTGCACGAAGACTTCCAGCTCGATGTCCGGGCATTGCTGGCGGATTTCGGCGATCTCGTCCAGGCTCAGTTCGCGCGACAGAATGATGCGCGACACGCCCAGCTTCTGCCAGAACTTGACGCCCATGTAATTGACGGTATTGGCCTGCACCGACAAATGGATGGGCACTTCCGGCCATTTTTCGCGCACCATCATGATCAGGCCGGGATCGGCCATGATCAGCGCGTCCGGCTTCATCGCGATCACCGGCTCCATATCGGCCATATAGGTCTTGATCTTGCTGTTGTGCGGCAAGAGGTTGCTGGCGACGAAGAACAGTTTGCCGCGCGCGTGGGCTTCGTCTATGCCCTGCTTCAGCTCTTCCAGCTTGAAGTCGTTGTTGCGGGCGCGCAGGCTGTAACGCGGCTGGCCGGCGTAGACGGCGTCGGCGCCGAAGTCGTAGGCGGCGCGCATCTTGTCCAGCGTGCCGGCCGGCAACAGAAGTTCTGGTGCTTTCATTGTTTATTCTGTGGGTTCGTTGAGCGGTGGGCTCAGTGCAGCAGACAGGACATCGGCAGCGGCTCGCGGTCCGGCTCGACAAAGCCTTTGCGCGCCGAATCGTCGTCCAGGCGCTCTGAAGAATAGTGTTGCAGAATCACGGCGCGGGGGTCGGCCAGCATGTCCGGGCAGTGGCTGGCGAACGCCTCCCAATCGTCCAGCAACTGCGGCTGGCTGGCCATCCGGCTGTACAGAATCACCAGGATGGCCATGGTCAGGGTGTGGTGGTACTTCATCGCCGCGCCGTTCACCATGGCGAAACGGGACAGCGCGCGCGCGCAGCGGGCGGCGGCTTCCGGCGCCGGGTATTGGCGGCGGTAGGCCCAGGCGGCGTACAGGTGCGCGCGGTGGTTGAAGTCGGATGCAGGCAGCGCGTTGGTTTCCAATTGGCGCAGGAATGCCTGATGGTCCATGACTCGGTTTCTCCGAAAATTCCAAAAAGCAAAGGCTCCACCCAATGTGGAGCCCTGACCCTTATCGATACGGGGGCGATTATGCGCGGCCTGCCGGTGGCAGTCAAGTCCGCGCGCCGTCCGCAAGCAACACTTTAAGCCGCTGTTTTAAAAATCCTTTTCCGGTTTAAGGTCTTTTCGCCAATGCCAACAAAGCGCTGAACTGGCAGATCAGGGCCAGCAGCATCGCCAGCGGACACAGAATGGCCAGCAAGGGGCCGGGGCCGCCGTCCAGGCCGCGCCACAGCGCCGAGCTGAGCGCAAAGGCCAAGGTGCTGAGCAGCAGCACCGTCATGGCGAAGCGCCGCTGCCTTTGCATCTTCTTAAACAAATTCAATAGCATGTTTCATCGTTCCAGGTGAGGCCGCCGGCATTCTAGCCGGCTGGAGCTGTGTCGTCTTCGCACAAGGCGCGCAGCGCTTCCAGCTCCTTGGCTGAAAACCCCGCCCGCTCGCGGGCGGCCAGATTATAGGCCCCGCGGTAAAGCTGGACATCGTGGCGCCTCAGCAGTTCCTGAAAACAGGCCTCCGGCTCCAGCCCCCGCTGCCGGCACAGCCGGCCGAACCAGGCGTTGCCGATGCGCACATGTCCCACTTCCTCGCGCAGGATGGTGTCCAGCACCGCCACGCTCACGTGATCGCCAATGCCGGCCAGCCGCCGCTGAATGCCCGGCGTCACGTCCAGGCCGCGCGCCTCCAGCACCCTGGGCACCAGGGCCATCCGCGCCAGCGGATCGTAATCGGTCTTGCAACTCATCGCCCACAAACCGTTGTGAGCGGGGAAATCGCCGTAGTCGTGGCCCAGCTCCCGCAGACGCCGCAGCAGGAGGGAGAAGTGGCGCGCTTCTTCCGCGGCGACTTGCAACCAGTCGCTGACGAAGGCGTCCGGCATCTCGCGGAAGCGCCAGGCGGCGTCCAGCGCCAGGTTGACCGCGTTGAATTCGATATGGGCGATGGCGTGGAGCAGCGCGGCGTGCCCCTGCCGGGAGGACAGGCTGCGCTTGGGCACCTTGGACGGATGGACCAGTTCCGGCAGCGGCGGCCGTCCGGCCTCCGGCAAAGGATAGGCCGGCGGCGCGTCCGCGCGGCGCGGCAACGCGTCTAAACGCCAGCCGTGCAAGACCGCCGTCGCCAGCGTCATCTTGCGCTCGACGTCGTCGCACAGCAGCGCCGCTTCCAACTGCGGGTAAAGAGATGTCGACTCGCTCATGGCCGGGTATTTTAGCCGATCTCGCCTCGCCTCAGAACCTGTTCAAAGTCTAGCGGCCTGCGACAAAGCAAGCGGTTTCGCTCATACGGCGCATGGGCATTTCAATGCCCGGCTCTCTCGCCGCGTCGTCGGCGCGCTGCGGACTTTGAACCGTACCTCAGGCCGGATTGGTTTCATTCTGCCTGGCCAGCCAGGCCTCGAACTCGGCCAGCGCGGCGTCGAAAGCCGGCATCAAGGCCGCCACTTGCTCCATCGCCTGGGCCTTGCCGGCCTTTTCCACCGCTTCGGCCGCCTCGCCCAAGGCCTTGATGCCCACCATGCGGCTGGCGCCCTTGACCCGGTGGGCGGCGAAGCTGACGCGGTCGCTGGAGCCTTCCGCGATGGCGCTGCGCAGTTCGGCCACGTCCTCGGCGTTGCCTTGCTGGAAGTCGCGCAGGATTTCCAACTCCACTTGCAGCTCGCCGTTGCTGTACACCTGCAGCACGGAGCGGTCCACCGGCCCGTCTTCCGGCCCGCCCTCAGGTTCGGCCGCGGCGGGCGGCGCCGCCGTTTTTGCCCCGGCCTCCGCCGTCGTCCACTTTTGCAGCGCGGCGGACAGCTCCGCAATCGACAGCGGCTTGGTCAGAAAATCGTCCATGCCGGCTTCCCGGGTCTTGTCCAGCTCCTCCTTGGCGGCGTTGGCGGTGCAGGCGACGATGGGAATACGGCTTCCTTCCGCTTCCTCCTGTTCGCGCGCGCGCACCAGCCGCGCCAGCTGATAACCGTCTATGCCCGGCATATGGCAATCGGTCAGGATCATCGAGTAGCGGCCGGACTGCCATTTGGCGAAAGCCTGCTCGCCGTCCTCCGCCCATTCCGCCGCATAGCCCAGCTTTTCCAGCTGCTTGAGGGTGAGCTTGCGGTTGGTGGGATTGTCCTCGGCGAACAAGATGGGCAGCGCGCTCCGCTCCGGCGACGGCGCCGCGGTTTCGACCTCCTCTTCGCGCGGCGTCTCCGCCGGCACGTGGACCTGGGGCAGGCTGACCGGGGCCACCACTTGTTCCGACCACTCCGCCTCCAGCAGCAAGCGCGCGCAACTGCCCTGGCCCAGCTCGCTCTCCAATTCCACATGACCGCCCATCAAGCCGGCCAGCCGCCGGCAGATGGCCAGGCCCAGGCCGGTGCCGCCAAACCGCCGGGTGGTGTCGGAGTCCGCCTGGGTGAAGGGCTGGAACAGCCTGGACAAGCTGTCCTCGGACATGCCGATGCCGCTGTCCTCCACCTCGAAGCTGAGCGACTGGTAATTGGCCATGGTGCTGAGCACCTTGACGCGTATGGTCACGCCGCCCTGAGCGGTGAACTTGATCGCGTTGCTGATGAAGTTCTGCAAAATCTGCCGGACGCGCAAGGGGTCCAGCACCAGCGTCGGCGCCAGTTGCTCATCCACTTCCAACTGGAAATCCAGCCCCTTCTTATAAGCGTTTTCCTGATACAGGCTGCGGATGCTCTCCAGAAACGGCCGCGTCGCCGTCGGCGCGGTGACGATCTCCAGCTTGTCGGCCTCGATCTTGGAGAAATCCAGGATGTCGTCGATCAGCCGCAGCAGCGTGTGCGCGGAATCGTGTATTGTCGCCACCGCGTCCCGCTGCTCGCCGTCCAGCCGGGTCATGTTCAACAGTTCCAACATGCCCAGCACCCCGTTCATCGGCGTGCGGATTTCGTGGCTCATGGTGGCGAGGAAGGCGCTCTTGGCGCGGTTGGCGGCATTGGCCTGGTCCCGCGCCATGCGCAGTTCGAATTCGGCCATCTTGCGTTCCGTGATGTCCAGGCAAGCCAGGATCATCACGCCCTCCACCGTTTCCGTCGCCACCATCTGGCCTTCGAACAAGACCCAGATCGGGAGGCCCGCGCCGGTCAGGCATTCCAGTTCGCAATGAATGCGGGTGCCCTGACGCATTTGCTGCAAGTGCTCGGTCAACTCTATCCAGCCTTGATCCGACGCCATCAGCTCCATCAAATGCATGCCCACCAGGCCGTAATCGCCGACGTCGAAAATCATCTCCGCCGTCTGGTTGGAGCGGGAAATCTGCAATTGCTCGTTCAGGCGCAGCAAACCCACCGGAGACGAGGCGAACACCGCCTCCTCCTCCTGCAACACGGTGCGCAACTGCGCCTCCGACACCTTGCGCCGCGCTTCCTCATCGTAAAAGCCCAGGATATTGGCGTAGGCGCCGATCAGCGGCTGCATGCCCACGCCCAGGCGGAACACGTCCGGCTGCTGCATACACACCGCCGCGGCGACATCGCCGCCCAGCATCACCGGCAGGGAAATCCAGGTGGAGCGCTCGCTCAGCAGCTGGAACAATTGGCTGAGCGGAGCCGCCGCGTGGGTGACTTCCTGCAGCGACGGCAATTCCGGCGGCCAGCTGCCGGCCTGCAAACGCAGGGATTGCCCGCATTCGTCCAGCGGCGACCAGGCCACCAACAGGCATTCGCGGGCGCCGGTGTGGTGGCAGAACACGCGGTGCAGCTCCTCGAACACCTTGTCGCGCGGCTCCCGCGCCAGCAGCATGCCCTCCACCACCGAAATCGCCGACAACAGTTCCACGCTGCGCTCCAGCGAGGTTTCGGCCTGCCGTCTTTGCTGCTCGTTGCGCACCGTCAGCATGCGCCAGCCGTGGTCTCGGCTATTGCTGAACTGGCTGAGCGAGATCGCCACGTAGAAGCGTTCGCCGTTGGCGGGCAAGCCTTCTCCGGCCAAGGCCACGGTTTCCTGATCGTTCAAGGCCTGGGTCAGATGCGCGGCGCCGCCCGGCACCTCCAGCAAGCTATAGGCCGACATGCCGTGCAAGGCCGCTTGCGGATAGCCGAACATCTTGCCGGCCCCGGCGTTGGCGATTTCGATCCGACCGTTGCGATTGACGATCAACACCGCGTCGCCGGAGGCGTCCAGCATATGCTTCAGCGCGGACAGCGGCCGCAATACGCGGCGCACCATGTAGTACAGCAACACCAGCACCAGGCTCAGCGCCAGCACGCCGAACAAGCCGTCGCGCACCATGCGCAGCAGATAAGTGCGCCGGCTTTCGTCAATGCGCTCGGCCGTCATCCGCTCCACCATGCCGAAGGTGCGCCGCAGCTCCTCATCCAGTTCCAGCAAGTTGACGCGGAAATTCGTGACCTGACGGAAAGACTGAACGCCGTCTATCTGTTCGTATTGCAGTTTGACGACCAGTTGCAGCTTCAGCGTCAAGGTGGTCAGATTGGTGAACGCCGCTTTCAAGGCGTCGTCGTGCACGCCCAGAATCACCGGGCGCAGCTGCTCCACCATGACCATGGCGGAGCTGAGCCGGAAGGCCAGATCGTCCTCGATGTCGCGGTTCATCCGGTGCCCCAGCTGCTCGCGCATGATCAGCGCCACCGCGTTGCCGCGCAATTGCCCACCCAGCTGCCACAGGCTCTGCTTGATCATCATCAGGCTGTTGAGCGTGGGATCGCCCTGACTGGCCAGCTGCGCCATGTCCGCGGCCAGGATGCCGCCGGCCTCGTTGCGCATCCGCGCGGTGGCCAGGTAGAGCAGATTGCTCAGCGATTCGTTCTGAAAATCCGGCTGGCTCAATATCTTTGTGGTTTCATCGCGCAGCACCTTGAAATCGTGGGCCAGATTACGCAGCCGCCCCTGGCTGGAGGCGTCCGCCCCGGTCATGACGGGAACCGACGCCAGCGCCACCACGAACTTGGCGTCGGTGTCGCGGGCTAGCTGCTTCAGTTCTTCCTGTTGTTGCGGCGTAGGCGGCGATTTTGCCGTCAGCAGCAGCCGCAGCTTGCTGCTCTCCAGGTTTTCCGCGCTGACCGCCTGATACAAGGCCGAGATGTCTCGATTGAGCTCGGCCACGTGCCGGGCCCTGCGATAGGAGTCCCAGGACTCGTCCAACAGACGCAAAATGGCCCCGGTCTGCAGCACGCCCAGCAATAAGACGATCAGGATCACCGCGCGGCGGATGGATTTGATGTGCTCCTGACGCGGCCTGGAAAACTTCATCGACGGCCGCTCAGATCTCACGTGACGACTCGGCCTCCGTCTCGGAAACCTCCTCGACGAAGAGCCGCAAAACACCGTAGCGGTCGCTGAAATCGCGCAGCACCGTGATCTGGTTGGCGGAGATGGCCGCGCCGCGCGGCAGCAGCAAATGGCCGTGCTTGCTGTGCAGGTCCTGAGCCAGCACCGCGCCCGCCTTCACCGTGAGCAGGCTGACCGCCATGCCAGGCGGCGCTTCGGGCAGCGCCGGAGCGTCGAACAGCCGGCCGAAAACCTTGCGGTCGTATTCGGTGCCGGTGGACACGCCGTAGTAGCTGAACGGATCGATCTCCGGCCGCTTGCGCTGCATCGCCGCCACGATGGCCTTCTCCACATCGGCCGGCTTCGGCGGCTTGACCACGAAGCCGTCTGCGTGCAACTGGCTGGCCAGCACCACATTGCTGCGGTCCGCATGGCCGGACAGGAACACAAAGGGCAGATTGGAAGGATTCATGGTGTGGCCGCAGCGCAGTTCCTTGAGCAGATCCATGCCGTTCATCGGCGCCATCTGCACATCGCACAGCACCAGGTCCACCATGCGGATATCCAGCAAGCGCATCGACGCGGTGCCGTCCGCGGTCTGGAAGATGGCGTCCGAGCGCATGCCCATGGTCTGCAAAGCCTGACTGATCAAGGAGCGCACCAGAGTCTGGTCGTCCACGACCAATATCCGCATCCGCGAGAAGTCCACCGCCGCGATACTCATCCCGCGCCCCCTTCCGCCGCCGCGGTTTCCTGACTCCGCCGCAAATAGTCGCTCAATTCGTTTTCACGCACCGGCAAGGCCATATAAGCGCCTTGCACGCAGGGGCAACCCATCTCCTGCGCCAGCGTCACATCCTCCTCCTCGTCCACCCCGCTGGCGGTGATGGCTCCCGGCGGCAAGCCGTAGATGCGCAAGAAACGCAGCGCCTGCGGGTCCGCGCCCAGCATGGCGCGTATCCATTGCAGGGATTCGATGGGGATGTTCACATGGTCGAACGGCAGCTTGAGCATATTGCTCTGGGTCAGCGAACCGCTGCCGAAATGATCGGCGATCAGCCGGAAGCCCAGATACTTGATCTTGGCGACGTTCTCGAAAGCCTGGGCCGGCGATTGCTGCCCCAGCCCCTCGGCCAGCTCGAAACCCAGCAAGCGCGGCGGCACGCCGCGCTGCTGCAACTGGGCATGGCAGTGGTCGAACAGGTTCTCGCTCTCCAAACAGGCTTTGTCTATGCGCACGTTGACGCCGCACTCCTCGCCCAGACCCTGCTGGCGCAGGCTGGCCAACAGGCTGGCGATGCGGGCCACCAGCTCCTCCAGCACCAGGGCGGAGACCCCCTTGCGGCGCGCCAGCACATTGAAAAGACCGGCGCCCCACTCCACCCGCCCCTGCGGCCGAATCAGGGCCGTCACGTCGAAGCCGGCGAGCCGATGGCCGGGCAGGCCCAGGATGGGTTCGATCTCCAGCTTGAATTCGCCGGAGCAGACGTCGGCGAAAAAGCCCTCCACGTCCAGCTGCTGCACCTGGTAGGCGCGCTCCAGATCGTTGAACACGCTGTTGAGCGCGGTGAGAAAGGACTCCGCCGAGTACGGCTTGGACAGGAAGCGGGTGCTGCCTATGCCCAGGCTGCAAGCCATCTCGCTGATGGTGTTCAGGGTTTTGCCGTCATAGCCGGAAATGATCAGCAAGGCCGCCCGGTAGCCGAGCAAGGCCACGTGCTTGATGAAGTCGATGCCGTTCATGCCCGGCATGCCGATATCGGTGACGATCAGGTCGTAGTGGTTCTCACCGATGCTGCGCAGCGCCTCGGCCGGGTCGCTGAACTCGTCGATGGCCACTTCGTAGCGACTAAAGAAACTGGCCTGGCGGGAAATCAGTTTCCGCAGCACCAGCTGGTCTTCAAGAATCAGAAACCGCTTGGCGGGCAAGCTCATGGGATCTCCCCTTAGCATCGCGCGCGGGCGCCCTGCCGGCTGTCCGCAACCCAATTTAGATACGACATTCGAGTAATATTGATATAGGCCGATAAGCCCTCGGCCACAACCACGGCTTGCAATCTTCGCGCGCGGCGGCGTTCCGCTTGTGCAATTGCCGTCGTCGCCATGCATAATGAGAGCATTGTCACGCCAGGAGGCACGCCATGCGGTTCCAGTCCAGCCAGCTCGGCCAAGTCGATATCGACGAGAGCACCGTCATCACCTTCCCGCGCGGCATTCCCGCGCTGGAAAACTGCACCCGCTTCAAGCTGTTCCACAACGCCACCCAGGCCCAGCCGCAGGTGTTCTGGCTGCAATCGCTGGACGACGCTGGCGTCATCTTCAGCATCACCACTCCGGAAGCGCTGGACATCCGCTATGAGATAGAGCTGGACGACGCCGAAGTGGCCGAGCTGCAATTGCAGCGGCCGCAGGATGTGGCCATTCTGCTGATGCTGAGCAATCAGGCCGATGAACAGCACCCGGCGCTGTCCACGATGAAGGCGAACATCCGCAATCCTCTGGTGATCAATCTGCAAAGCCGCACCGGCCTGCAAAAAGTGGGGCTGCAGTGCGACATCCTGCTGCATAACCGCTGATGCCGGCCCCGGCCCGCTGCGCCTGGTGCGGCGACGATCCGCTCTACGTCGCCTATCACGACGAGGAATGGGGATGTCCCGAGCGCGACGACCGCAAGCTGTTCGAGATGCTGATTCTGGAAGGCGCGCAGGCCGGCCTGTCCTGGATCACCATCCTGCGCAAGCGCGACGGCTACCGCCGCGCTTTTCACGGCTTCGACCCGGTCAAGGTGGCGGCGATGGACGACGGCGACGTTGAGCGCCTGATGCAGGACGCCGGCATCGTGCGCAACCGGCTGAAGATCCAGAGCGCCATCCGCAACGCCAAGGTGTTTCTGCAGATGCAGCGGCAACACGGCAGTTTCGCCGACTGGCTGTGGGCGCATGTTGACGGCCGGCCGATACTGCGCCGCCGCGACGACGAGCGGGTGCCCGCCAGCACCGAACTGTCCGACCGCATCAGCAAGGCGCTGAAAAAAGCCGGCATGAACTTCGTCGGCAGCACGGTGATCTACGCCTATCTGCAGGCCTGCGGCGTGGTCAACGACCACATGTCAGCCTGCTTCCGCCACCCCGATCGCGACTGAGCGCGCCGCCCAAAGAAAAAGCCCGGATTCCCGGGCTTTTTTTACGAGCGGGCCTGCGTTCAGGCAAAGCTCAGATGGCCGTCCCGCGCTTCCACCAGGATGGTGGATTTCGGCGGGTATTCGCCGGCCAGGATGGCCTTGGCCAACGGGTTTTCCAGTTCGGACTGGATCGCCCGCTTCAAGGGCCGCGCGCCGTAGACCGGATCGAAGCCGGCTTCGGACAGCAAGGCCAGCGCCTCCTCGCTGATCTGCAAGTCCAGATCCAGCTTGGCCAGCCGGCGCTCCAGGCTCTTGAGCTGGATGCGGGCGATGGACTTGATGTGCTGCTCGCCCAGGCCGTGGAACACCACCACCTCGTCGATGCGGTTGATGAACTCCGGCCGGAACTGGGTTTTCACCTCCGCCATCACCGCCAGCTTGATCACCTGGTAATCGTCGCTGTCCATCGCCTGGATCTGCTGGCTGCCGATATTGGACGTCATCACCACCACGGTGTTCTTGAAATCCACGGTACGGCCCTGGCCGTCGGTCAGACGGCCGTCGTCCAGCACTTGCAGCAGGATGTTGAACACGTCCGGATGCGCTTTCTCCACCTCGTCCAGCAAGATCACGCTATACGGCTTGCGGCGCACCTGCTCAGTCAGATAGCCGCCCTCCTCATAACCGACATAGCCCGGCGGCGCGCCGATCAAGCGGGACACCGAATGCTTCTCCATATACTCGGACATGTCGATGCGGATCAGGTGATCTTCGCTGTCGAACATAAAGCCGGCCAAGGTCTTGCACAGCTCGGTCTTGCCCACGCCGGTCGGCCCCAGGAACAGGAAGGAGCCGTAAGGCTTGTTGGGATCGGCCAGCCCGGAACGGGAGCGACGGATGGCGTCGGCCACCGCGCTGACCGCCTCGTCCTGCCCCACCACGCGCTGATGCAGCACCTCCTCCATGCGCAACAGCTTGTCGCGCTCGCCTTCCAGCATCTTGGACACCGGAATGCCGGTGGCGCGGCTGACCACTTCCGCGATCTCCTCCGCCCCCACCTGGGTGCGCAGCAAACGGTTGGGCCTGGCCTGCTCGCCGGCGCCGGCCGCCTCGGCGTCCTGCAGCCGCGCCTCCAGCTGCGGCAGCTTGCCGTACTGCAGTTCCGCCAGCTTCTGCCAATCGCCCTTGCGCTTCAGGTCCTCCATCTCCACCTTGAGGCGCTCGATTTCCTCCTTGATGCTCTGCGAGCCCTGTTGCGCGGCTTTTTCCGCCTTCCAGATCTCGTCCAGGTCCGCATAGGCGCGCGACAGTTCCGCGATCTCGTCCTCGATCAGCTTCAGCCGCTTTTGCGAGGCCTCGTCGCTTTCCTTGTTCACCGCCTCGCGCTCGATCTTCAGCTGGATCAGCCGGCGGTCCAGCCTGTCCATCTCTTCCGGCTTGGAATCCAGCTCCATCTTGATGCGGCTGGCGGCCTCGTCGATCAAATCGATGGCCTTGTCCGGCAAGAAGCGGTCGGTGATGTAGCGCTGCGACAGCTCGGCGGCGGCGACGATGGCCGGGTCGGTGATGTCCACGCCATGATGGATTTCATACTTTTCCTGCAAGCCGCGCAGGATGGCGATGGTGTCCTCCACCGAGGGCTCGCCGACCAGCACTTTCTGGAAGCGGCGCTCCAGCGCCGCGTCCTTCTCGATGTAACGGCGGTACTCGTCCAGCGTGGTGGCGCCGATGCAGTGCAGTTCGCCGCGCGCCAGCGCCGGCTTCAGCATATTGCCGGCGTCCATCGCGCCCTCCGCCTTGCCCGCGCCCACCAGGGTGTGGATCTCGTCGATGAAGATCAGGGTCTGGCCGTCGTCCTTGGCCAGATCGTTCAACACCGCTTTCAGCCGCTCTTCGAATTCGCCGCGAAACTTGGCGCCGGCGATCAGCGCCGCCAGATCCAACACCAGCAAGCGCTTGTTCTTCAGGCTCTCCGGCACTTCGCCGTTGACGATGCGCTGGGCCAGGCCCTCGACGATGGCGGTCTTGCCGACGCCGGGCTCGCCGATCAACACCGGGTTGTTCTTGGTGCGGCGCTGCAATACCTGGATGGCGCGGCGGATCTCGTCGTCGCGGCCTATCACCGGGTCCAGTTTGCCCAGGCGCGCGCGCTCGGTCAGGTCCTGGGTGTACTTCTTCAAGGCTTCGCGCTGGCTCTCCGCGTCCTGGCTGGACACGCTTGCGCCACCGCGCACCGCGTCGATCGCGGCCTGGATCGCCGCCGGCTGGCCGCCGTGCTCTTTCAGTAGCCGCGCGGCCTCGCCCTTGTCCTGGCTCAGCGCGGACAGGAACAGCTCGCTGGCGATGAATTCGTCGCCCAGCTTCATCGCCGCCTTGTCGCTCAGGTTCAGCAGATTGGCCAAATCCCGCGAGACGGTGATCTCGCCGCCATTGCCCTGCACCCGCGGCAGACGCTGCAAAGCCTGGTTCAAGCCGGCTTTCAGGCCGGGCACGTTGACGCCGGCGCGCGCCAGCAGGCCGGCGATGCCGCCGTCGGCGTCGTCCAGCATGGCCAACAGCAGATGCTGCGGCTCGATGTAAGCATGGTCTTGAGACAGGGCCAGGCTCTGGGCATCCCCCAGCGCCTGCTGGAACTTGGTCGTCAGCTTGTCGAATCGCATGGAGTGGCTCCTTCGGAAGATTGATAAACACTATCTGGGCATGGCCAGTTGCTTTTCAAGCCTCGCAATCGTCGATCTTGAACCCGATTTTCCCTCAGACGCATTTTATTTATGGCTTTGGCAAAAAATTTAATCTATGCATTAAATTAAGAGCGGAACCGGACTGGCCCAACAAGAGCCGCCCACCCAAGTCCCGAGCCGCCTGATTTGCGTAATCGCTTATCTTCATTAAAGGGGTATCACCATGAAGCCACTCCTGGCCGCCGGCCTGCTATTGACCGCCTGTTCCCTGGCCCACGCCGACAATGACCTTTCCTTGCTGGCCTACGGCGCGTCCATACACAGCCAATGCAGCGCAAGCGTTGCGATTTCAACGGAGAAAACCCCGGCCTCGGGCTGGAATGGGCGCCGCTGGGCAACGACGCGGACGGCCGCTGGATCGGCCGCGTCGGCTCTTATCGCGACTCCTTCCGCGAAACGGCCTGGTTCGTCGCCGGCGGCTGGCGCAAGGAATGGCAGCTGGGATCCAGCCCGCTCTACGCCGGCACCACCTTATTGGTCGGTTATCTGGACGGCTCCGGCGTCAAACAGGTGGTCGCCTTCCCCATGCTCAGCATAGGCACTCGCAAACTGGCGCTGGAAGTGGGCTATGTGCCCAAGATGGACTACACCCCGCACAAGACGCGGGTTGCCGTCACCACCTTCAGCCTGCGCGGGACCTTTTAAGAACCTGTTCAAAGCCTGCTGCGCTTCGGCGATACGACGTTGAGAGCACCGTCGAAATGCTCATAGACCCTATGTGCATTACGCTTGCTCAGCCGTTTTCGCCTGGTATCGCCCTAGCTCGCAAGACTTTGAAATAGGCGCTAAGCCGCGCCGGCAAACTCAGCGCAGCGAACGCACCACCGAGCTGACCACGCCCCAGATCTCGACATCGGTCTCCGCCTGTAAATCGGCGTAGCCCGGCTGAGCGGCGCGCAAGCAGGCGCGATCAGGGCTCAGGTGCAGCCGGCGCACCAGGAATTCCTCGCCCGCCACTGCTACCACCACATCGTTGTGACGCGGCGGCAGCATGCGATCGACAATCAGCAAGTCGCCGTCGAAAATGCCGGCCCCGGCCATCGCGTCGCCGGCGACGCGCACGAAGAAGCTGGTGTCCGGGTGCTGGATCAACAAATCGTTGAGGTTGAGCGAACGCTCGAGATAGTCGTCGGCCGGCGACGGGAAACCTGCCGCCACGCTGCCGTCGAACCAAGGAATCTGGGCGTCGTCGGCGCTGGCGCGCCGCGCGCCGCCCACCCGGCCGGGCGCCAGCCGCGCCAGCTCCGCCAAGGGCCGGTCGCGGGCGGCCAGCCGCAGGCGCTCCGGACGCGCGTCTTTCACGTCGCGCCGCTCAGCGGACGATGACGCGGGCCTCGCCCGCGGCCAGGCGGCCGATCTTGGCCGCATAGCCGAAACCGGCGCGCTGGAAACGCGCCAACACCTCGTCGGCCTGTTCCGGCGCCACCGCCGCCAGCAAACCGCCGCTGGTCTGCGGGTCGGCCAAGAGCCGCAGCTGCCACTCCGGCAGCCCCGCGCCAAAATCGACGTGCTCGCCGAAACTGGCCAGATTGCGCTCGATCGCGCCCGGACCGCAGCCTTGCTCCGCGAAAGCGCGCGCCTCCTCGATCACCGGCACCGCGGCCATATCGATGTGCGCCGCCAGCTTGGCGCCCTTGCACACCTCCAGCGCATGGCCCAACAGGCCGAAACCGGTGACGTCAGTCAGCGCGTGCACGCCGTCCATGGCCGCCAGTTCCGCTCCGACGGTATTCAATTTGGTGGTTGAAGCGATCAAGGCCTGATAGCCCTTATCGTCCAGCTCCCCTTTCTTCATCGCCTGCGCCAGCACGCCCACGCCCAGGCCCTTGCCCAGGATCAGCACATCGCCGTCGCGCGCCTCGCTATTGCGCTTGAGCTGGTCCGGATGCACCACGCCCAAGGCCACCAGACCGTAGATCGGCTCGGGGGAATCGATGGAATGGCCTCCGGCGAGCGGGATGCCCGCGGCGTGGCATACCGACTCTCCGCCGGCAAGAATGTCGCGGATGGTTTCCACCGGCAACACCTTCACCGGCATGCCGACAATGGCCAAGGCCATGATGGGCGTCGCGCCCATCGCGTAAATGTCGGACAGCGCGTTGGTGGCGGCGATGCGGCCAAAGTCACGGGCGTCGTCGACGATGGGCATGAAAAAATCGGTGGTCGCCACAATGGCTTGCGAGGCGTTCAACTGATACACCGCGGCGTCGTCGCTGGTTTCCGCCCCCACCAATAGGTTGGGGAAAACCATTTTTTCCTTGGCCGTCGACAAAATGGACTCCAGCACCGCCGGGGCAATTTTGCAGCCGCAGCCGCCGCCGTGAGACAATTGCGTCAATTTGATTTCAGCCATTTGCGGACTCCGCCATATTTATGCTTTTCAAGGTCGCGAACGTATCACAGCTTGGGCAGTTTGACGAGATCATCGACGTCCGATCTCCGGCGGAATTTGCCGAAGATCATATCCCCGGCGCCATTAACTGCCCGGTTCTGGACAACGACGAGCGAATTCGCGTCGGCACGCTGTATAAACAGGTTTCCCCATTCGAAGCGCGCAAGGTCGGCGCCGCGCTGGCGGCCAAGAATATCGCCCGCCATATCGAAGAGCGCTTCGCCGATCGCCCCAAATCCTGGCGCCCGCTGATCTGCTGCTGGCGCGGCGGCCAGCGTTCCGGCTCCATGGCCCTGATCTTCGCCCAGATAGGCTGGCCCGCGCATCAGCTGGAGGGCGGCTACAAAGCCTATCGCCGCCAGGCGCTGCAATGGCTGGAGGAACTGCCCGGCCAGCTCAAGCTGCGCGTGATCTGCGGCCCCACCGGCTCCGGCAAAAGCCGCTTGCTGCAGGCGCTGGCGCGCGCCGGCCACCAGGTGCTGGATCTGGAGCTGCTGGCCAATCACCGCGGCTCGGTGCTGGGCCGTCTGCCGGACCTGCCCCAGCCGCCGCAAAAATGGTTCGACACCTTGCTGCTGCAACAGATCCGCGGCCTGGATTCCGACCGACCCGTCTTCATCGAATCGGAAAGCAAAAAGGTCGGCTTCGTCACCCTGCCCGACGCGCTGTACCGCCAGATGCACCAAGGCGACTGCCTGCTGATCGACGTGCCTTTGGCGGAGCGCGTGCGCTTTTTGCTGGAGGATTACGACTTCTACCTGCGAGACCCCGAAACCTTGATCCGCCAACTGGGCTTCTTGAAAGGGCTGCACTCGGGCGAACAGCTGGACGCCTGGAACCAGTTGATCCGGGCCGGGCGCTTCGACGCCCTGGTGGCGGAACTGCTGGCCAAGCACTACGACCCGCTCTACTACCGCTCGCTGGGCAAGCATTACCCGCAGCTGGCCAAAACCGCGCCTTTGCGGCTGGACAGCCTGGCTCCGGAGCAACTGGACCTGGCCGCGGCGCGGATAGTCTGAACAGGGGCCGCGGCGCCGCTCATCAGCGGCGCAAAACTGCGGTATCATCAGAACATCCTAATTCACCCGCGGCGCCGCGCCGCGCCCCGACTCCGCGCGCATGACCCCACACGCTCAACTTGACTGGCACGACGGTCAACCGGTTTCCCTCGCCTTCGGCGACGTCTACTTCTCCCGCGCTTCCGGCCTGGACGAGACCCGCCATGTCTTCCTGCGGCACAACCGCTTGGCCGAGCGCTTCGCCGAACTGCCCGCCGGCGGCCACTTCGCCATTGCCGAAACCGGCTTCGGCACCGGCCTGAACTTTTTATGCGCGTGGGAATGCTTTTTGCAATACGCGCCGGCCGATACGCGCCTGCACTTCATCAGCGCGGAGAAGTTTCCGCTGACCCCGCGCGATCTGGCCCGGGCGCTGGCGCTCTGGCCCCAGCTCGCCGGCCTGGCGCAGCAGCTGCTGGCCCAATACCAGTCCCTGCCTCCGGGCTGGCACCGCCTGCTGCTCAGCCAGGGGCGCGTCACGCTGACCTTGCTGATCGGCGATGTCCTGGAAGTGCTGCCGGAGGTGGACGCTCGCGTGGACGCCTGGTTCCTCGACGGCTTCGCCCCGTCCAAGAACCCGGACATGTGGCAAGCGGAGCTGTTCCAGACCATGGCGCGGCTCTCCGCGCCCGGCGCCACCTTCGCCACCTTCACCAGCGCCGGTTTCGTGCGTCGCGGCTTGAGCGAGGCCGGCTTCGCCGTCAGCAAGACCGCCGGCTTCGGCCATAAGCGGGAAATGAGCCACGGCCATCTGCAAACCCTACCCGACGGCGAATGGTCGCCTCCGTGGTTCGCCCGCCCGGCGCCACGCCACGGGGAACGCAGCGCCATCGTCATCGGCGGCGGCATCGCCGGCGCCGCCAGCGCCTACAGCCTGGCCTGCCGCGGCTGGCAGGTCACCGTGGTGGAACGCCTGCCCGAACTCGCGCGCGGCGCCTCCGGCAACCCGCAAGGCGTGCTGTACACCAAGCTGTCCCCGCACTTCACCCCGCTGACCCGCCTGATCCTGTCCGGCTACGGCTATAGCCTGCGCACGCTGAAAACCCAGCTGCCGGAGGACGACGCGCACTGGCGCGGCTGCGGCGTATTGCAACTGGCCTACGACGCGGCCGAGGCGGAACGCCAGCAAGGGCTGGCCGCGGCCGGCTTCGGCGAAGACTTCCTGCGCCCGGTCGACGCGCGGGAAGCCAGCGAGCTGGCCGGCGTCGAGCTGCAGCACGGCGGCCTGTTCTTTCCGCAGGGCGGCTGGGTCAACCCGCCCGCCCTGGTGCGCAAGCTGGTGGAGCATCCCAATATCCAGGTCCGCACCAGCCGCACCATCGTGGAGCTGGACTACAACCCGCTGGACAAGAGCTGGGTCGCCATCGGCGATGAAGGCTCGGTGGCCATCGGTTCCGTGGTCATTCTGGCCGGCGCGGCGGAAACCGGCGCCTTCGACGCCACCCAGCATCTGCCCTTGAAAAAGATTCGCGGCCAGGTCACCGTGACGCGCGCCACCGAACACAGCGAGGCGCTGCGCACCGTGCTGTGCGGCGAAGGCTATATTTCCCCGGCCCGTTTCGGCGAACACTGCCTGGGCGCCACCTTCAAATTCAACACCGAAGATCTCGGCGTCAACCTGTTCGAGCATCAGGAAAACCTGCAGATGCTGGCGGGACTCGCGCCCAGCCTGTACCAGGCCCTGGGCGGCGAAAGCCTGCTGGACAAAGCCCTGGCCGGACGCGCCGCGCTGCGTTGCACCAGCCCGGACTATCTGCCCATCGTCGGACCAGTCGCCCACGCGCAAGGCCTGATCGACGCCTATCTGCCGCTGAGCAAGGACGCTTCCTTGAAGCTGACCGCCGCCGCGCCCTGGATAGACGGCCTCTACGTCAACACCGCCCATGGTTCGCGCGGCATGATCACCGCGCCGCTGTCGGGCGAAATACTCGCCGCCCTGCTGGAGGACGAACCGGCCCCGGTGGCCCGCAGCCTGATGCAGGCCACCCACCCCAGCCGTTTCCTGATGCGCGATCTGATGCGCAACAAAGTGCCGCGGCAAAGCTGACCCGGCGGCAGCCGGGCGCGAAAAAGCCCCCGCCGCGCCAAGGCGACGGGGGCAGGAAAAACCCGGTCATCTCAAGCGGCGGACTTGGCCGCCGTCTCCACCGCCGCGCGAATGTCCTCCGGGATGGCGACCGACTTGCCCGCCTGATAATCCACCCACACCAGCGTCACCTCGCCGCTGGCGTACACCACGCCGGGATCGTCGCGCCGATAAAAATGATGGCGCAGCTTCAAGCTGCTGCGTCCCAGTTTTTCCAGTTCGATGCTAATGTCTAGCGTGGCCGGATAGGTGATCTCCTTGCGGAACACGCAGGCGGTGCCCGCCAGCACCGGACCGCAGCCTGAGGGGTCGATGCCGTGCCCCAGGCTTTCCAGCCAATCCAGGCGGATCTGCTCCAGATAACGGAAATAGTACGTATTGTTCAGATGCCCGACGGCGTCCATATCGCCCCAACGCATCACGATGCTGCGGGTATCGATAACCGGGTAATGCTTGTCCACGCTGTTCCCCTTGAAAGACGAGCCGGCGCGGCGTCCATAGGCGCGCCGTTCACGGCCGGCGCGCCATGATTGTTTGCACTGCGTCATGATAGCGGCCAATCCCGTCCGGGTCACATAGCGTCACATAAAACACAACAAATCCAAATATCCGGCCTCGAAACAAATCGGCATACTGGTTTCCGTCAGCAGCCAGGGCTCGCAAGAGTCCTGATCTGGCATGATCAGCGCGCGGGTTCTGTTGGAAATTACCTACCCCTTCTGGCCGGCGCGTTGGTCTCCTGAGCGAAGGTGCAAATTGGGGCCCCATCTGGGGCTCTTTTTTTATGCTTCGCCCTCCCTCAGCCAGACCTGCGCGCCAATTCATTGCGCAAATGTTAAGCCCGCCCCGATTTCATCACAGCCCGTCACACAAGCCCCCAATAATCACTCTATTTGGCCCGTGCCGGCAGGCGCATACTGCGTCCATCGAATCGGCTCTCCCCCGAGGGCGGTTCGATACGATCGAAGCGCTGCCGGCTGTGGATACACGCCCACCGGCAACCGCAACGATCACCTGAGCGAAGGTGCAATTCAGAGCCCCCTGATCGGGGCTCTTTTTTTATGCTCCGTTCCCGGCGGCGCGAGCCAAGCCGGCATGCTTTCGTGTTATGCTCAGAGGGCTGGGCAAAAAAAGAGGCCGCACGGAGGCGGCCCAAACGGGGATCTCAATTCACCAAGTGTCCAAGCCAAAGCTTGGCGCACCAGAACGAAGTACAGACGGACGACGTCTACGTACACATGAACATCAAGACTCGGCAAGCGGCGTACAAGCATGAGCAGCCAACCGGGTTTTCATGCAAGCCCTGAAGCTGCATGGCTCGTATACTAGCGATTAAGCGACCGGGCAAATATAAGATTATTCTTAAAATTTTCGCGCTTTATTCCAACGCCCCTCGATAAGACTCGCCGCCTTTCTTGACAAGCGCGGCGAACGCTTTTTAAATCGCACATTTCCCGCCCTTGGGCGCATCCCTCATCTACCATCACAGGAAATCTCCATGACCATTCGAGTCAACGGCATCGAAATCACCGAAGACACGGTGCAAGCGGAACAAGCCCACTACGCTGACGCGCCGAACCCGCGCGACGCCGCCGTTCAGGAGTTGGTCCTGCGCGAACTGCTGTTGCAGAAAGCCAAGTCCCTCGGCATCGACACCGCCGACCAAGGCGCCGCCATCGGCGCCTTGCTGGAACAGGAACTGCACGTTGACGCCGTGGACGAGGCCGCATGCCTGGCCTTCTACAATCAATACCCCGAGCGCTTCAGCAGCGGCGAGTCCGCCGTAGCCAGCCACATTCTGTTCCCGCTGGGCGAAGGCCTGGCCGGCAGCCTGGCCAAAGCCAAGGCGGAAGGCGTGCTGGAAGAAATCAAGGCCAATCCGGCCCGCTTCGCCGATCTGGCCCGCGAACACTCCACCTGCCCGTCCGGCCAGCAAGGCGGCAGCCTGGGCCAGTTCGGCCGCGGCCAGATGGTGCCGGAATTCGAACAAGCGGTATTCAACACCGCCGCCGGCCAGCTCGCGCCGGATCTGGTGCAGACCCAGTTCGGCTACCACATCATCCAGGTTCAAGAGCGCCACGAGGGCGGCAAGGTGAGCTTTGAGGAAATCAAGGACCGCCTGCAGCAATACCTGAACGACATGGCCGGCAACAAGGCGATGCAGGCCTATCTGGGCCAGCTGGTCACCGCCGCTCAGATCGAAGGCTATGCGATGCCGGCGCTGTAAGCCACGGCTCGAACCCGTACAAAACCGAGGCGCAATCGCGCCCCGGTTTTTTTACGTCCATCAGTTGCGGCCGCGCAGCGAGGCCCCCACCGGCCGCGAGAACGGGAAGCCGTCCTTGCGGTCCCAGTTGATCGACCAGCTCATGACGCCGCGAAACGACGGGTAGGCCTGACTCGGCTTGACGCTGCCGCAATTTTTCAAGGCCATCAGGCAATCCAGCGACTTGATCACGGTATCCGCGCTGACAAAGCCGGAGTTGGCGGAACTGCGGCCGGAAGGCACGCCGAAAGCCACCTGATCCGGCCGCAAACCCTTGAAACTGCCCGAAGCGCCGTAAGCCAGCGGGAAACCCTCGATCAACATCTTGCTGCCGCCCACCAACATGTCCACGCTGCCCTCAGCCAATGCGGCGTTGGAATAAGGCGTGTTCAGCCCGCCGTTGTTGTAGTACTGGACATGGATCACGCTCAAATCGTCGCGCAATGCGTCGATGATGGGCAGATAAGCGCCCCAGATGCTGCCGTAAGCGACATAGCCGCCCTGGACATAGGGGTGCTCCGGCGCCATGGACAGGTAGAAACCCGCGCCCACCTTGGCCTTCAACTGCTTCACCGCGCCAATCAGATTGCCGATGATGGGCGCGCCTTGCGACACCCCGCTTTCCAGATCCAGATCGATGCCGTCGAAACCGAATTTGACGATGATGGCGTAGAGGCTATTGACGAAATTCTGGGCTTGCGCCGGAGTGTTCAGCGTGACCGAGCCATTCTGCCCGCCCAGCGACAGCACCACCTTCTTGCCCTTGGCCTGCTTGGCGCGAACATCCTGGATGAACTGAGCTTCGGAGCCTGCCTTGGGATCCAGCGCGAAGCTGAGCTTGCCGTTGCCCGCGTCGTCGGCGAAGGCCACCGCGATCACGTCCCAATCGTCGCTGACCTGGCTCAGCGGATAAGCGTCGCCGCTGGGGTTGGCGAAATTGTGCCAATAGCCCACCAAAGCATGTTTGGCGAACGGCGCGGACGGCCCAGGAGTGGGAGACGGCGTCGGCTCCGGCGTTGGCTCCGGCGCCCCCGCGCAACTACCTCCCGCCAGCCACAGGGTCGGCGACGCCGGAGGATTCCAGTTGGCGCCGACATGGGCGGTATGCGCCACCCGCGCGGTGTAGTTGGCCGCGGCGTACGCAACCGTGTCGCCGGCCCGATAGCTGGCGCCCTCCTGCCATGCCGGGCAGATCGCCCACGCCTGCCCCGCCGCCAGCGCGCACGCGGACGCCCGCATCACGGTTATCCAGTTCAACGACATGCGTCTTCCTCCTTGGATTGCAGCGTCCGCGTCGGCGCGCGCAGGAGACGGGAGCCAAACGGGACGTCAGCCCAGACCTTGCTGGTATTTAATTGGTATTACATTAAACCATTCATGTCAAAGGCATTTTTTGATAAACCTCTCCGACAGGTCAATTTTCTACAATACGCCCCGCCCTCGCCCGGCTACTTTGTCCGCATCGCCCACCCTTCAGGACACATCATGAATCAGACTCTCGCCATGGCCGGCTTCGCGCTGGCCGCCTCCATCACGCCCGGCCCGGTCAATATCGTCGCGCTCAGTTGCGGCGCTCAGCATGGCGCACGCGCCGGCATGCGCCATGTCGGCGGCGCCACCGTCGGCTTCACCCTGCTTCTGCTGCTGACCGGCCTGGGCCTGGAACAGACCCTGCGGCAATGGCCGGCACTGACGCAGGCGCTGCAATGGGCCGGCGTGGCGTTCTTGCTCTATATGGCGTATCAATTGGCTCGCAGCGACGGCGCGCTGGACTGGGACAAAAGCGGCGTCCAACCCAGCTGGTGGCGGGGCGCGGCGATTCAATGGCTGAACCCCAAGGCCTGGGTCGCGGCGCTGGCGGGCTGCGCCGCGTTCACCTCGGGCCAAGACGCAATGGCCTTATGGCGCTTCGCCGCGCTTTACTTTCTGATTTGCTACGCCTCGGTAGCCTGCTGGGTCCTGGCCGGCGCTTGGCTCGGACAGAAACTGGCTTCGCCTGGGCGGCTGCGCCGCTTCAACCAAGCGATGGCGGTCTTGCTGGGACTAAGCGCGCTGGGCTTGTTGACCTGAGCCCGCACGGTACTGTCCCGGCGTGGCGGCCACGTACTGCTTGAAGATTTTATGCAGATGAGCTTGATCGGAGAAGCCGACGGCCTGCGCCACCTCCGCCAAGGGCAGGCCGCCGCGCATCAGCCGCCGCGCCAGCTGCACCCGCTGATTCAGCAGAAAGCCATGAGGCGTGACGCCGTAACGCCGCTTGAACGCGCGGATCAGGTAGGAGGCCGACAAGTCCGCCGCCGCGCAGATCTCCTCCAAGCGCAAGGCTTGATCGCAATGCGCGGCGATATATTCCGCCGCGCGCGCCAAACGCTGATTCGATTCCGCCGCCGGCTCGACGGCCAAGCCCAATACCCGGTGCGCGCCGTCGAAGAAGGCGGTGGCCGCCGCGTCTTTCTCCAAGAGCTCCCGCCCCTCCGCGCACAGCACATCGAACAAGGCGTTGAAGCCGGAGAACAGCCGCGGGTCCCGGCTCGCCGCCTCGCCAAAGGGACGAAAGCCGCCGGCCTGGCCCTGCCCCAGCCTTTGCTGCAAGCCGCCCAGCCAGCCCACATCCACATACAGCATGCGATAGGACCAGGCCTGCCCCGCCACCGGATTGCAGGCATGGATGTCGCCCGGATTCATCAACACCAAGGCGCCCTGCTCGCTGCGGCGCACCTTGCCGTTGAAGTAGTCGCAGGCGCCGGCGGTGATGACGCCCAGGGAAAACGTCTCATGCGCGTGCCTGGCGTAACAGACGCGGCGTCCGTCCGCCACTGAGCGCGCCTCGAACTGCGGCAAGGCCGCGTCGCGCCAGAAGCGATGATCGACTCTTGGCCGCGCGGGCGCGGCGGATTGCGTCGGCATGGGCTACTCTCCCTTCATCCGGTAAAACAGCATGCCCAGCCATTCCCTCAACGCGGCGTGGCACTCCTGCATCGCTCGGCCGCTAGGCAGATACCAGGCGACGCCGCCGCCGTCGTAGCGGATAAAGGCGGTTGGCGCGGCGGTGACTTCCAAACCCTGACGCTGGAAAAACGGCAAGGCTCGACGCAAATGCCAGCCCTGGCTGACCAGCGCAATCCGCTTGATCCCGGCCGCGCGCAGCAATTCGGCGGAGTAGCGGGCGTTTTCCAGCGTGGTGTTGGAACGCGTCTCCACCCAACGGGGGACGATGCCGTATTCCTCGCGCAGGACCCGCGCCATCACCGCGCCTTCGGCTTCCCCGCCCATCGGCGCGCCGCCGGTCAGCAGTATCGGCTTGCCGCTTTGATGCGCCAGCCGCGCGGCGTAACGCAGCCGCGCCAGCGAGTCCGCGCCCGGTTCCATGCCGCCGTATTCCGGCGCGGGCTTCTTGCCGCCGGACAAGACCACGATGGCCTCCGCCCGGCTCAACGGCTCCGCGCCTATCACCGGATAGCGTTCCAGTCCCCGGTTCAGCCACATCGCCATCATCGGCGTGCTCAAGGCGTACAGGCCCGCCATGCCCAAGGTCAGCAGGCCGGCGCCCAGGCGCCGCCAGCGGCGGCGCAGCCCCAGCCCCAGCCCCAGCAAGATCAGCAACAACATGTTCAGCGGCGGCAGCAAGAAGGCGCCCAACACCAAATGGACCAGCGCCTGCGTGGAAATCGTGGAGATCATGGGGATGACGATGCGTGGATTGAGCGCCAGTTAAGCACGCGTCGCGCGGCAAATCAATGCCGCGGGAACCAGATGGCCGCGTAGGCGCGGCGGTAGCCGTTGGCCGGATCGTAGCCGATGCTCAGATAACTGTCGCGTATCGTCTGTTTGACCAAGAGATGCGGCTGGGTGACGTACAGGCTGGGCGGCTGGCGGGCAAAGGCGCGGTTCAGCTCATCGGCCATCTGCCAGCCATGCAAGTGCAAAGGCTCGGCGATGGTCGCCTCCTGCATCAGGCCCGCCCGAATCCGCCTCATCGCGCTCAGCGAGCCGTCGCCCAGCGAAATATTGACGACGGAGGCGTTCAGCTTGCCCAGCGGATAACCGATGGAGTCGTAATACAGATCGTTGATGCCTATGCTGTGGGTCCAGGCCTTGCCGTGGCGCCGATACAGTTCCGCCACCCGCGCCGGCAACAGCTGCTGGACCTGAGCCAGCGAGATGTCTTCCACCGCCAGCACCTTGCAGCGCCGGCACGTCTGCAGCTGCCGCACCGCCTGCCGGGTTTTGGCGGTGGCGATGGCGAAACGGCTGTCGGTGAACAGCACCACGCCAACCGGGCCGCGGCTGCTGGCCGCGATGTAATCGGCGGCGGCTTGCGCCGCGGCCAAGGGGCTGGTGGAAATATTGGTGAACAGCAGTCCGGGCACCGGGCCGGGCTTGTCTCCGGCATGCCAGCCGAGCACGGGCACGCCCAGCGCGTGCAGGCCTTGAATCTGCGGCTGGAATTCCTGGGCGTCGAAACCGCCCAAAGCCACGGCGGCCGGCCGCTCCCGTTGCGCGCGCTCCAGAAACTGGAGCAAGGAATTCCGCTGCCCCTGCCCATCCAGCAGCGTCACGCGCCAGCCCAGCAAACGCCCCGCCTCGGCCAGGCCCCGGTAAACCCCGACCACGCCGCCGTTGCGCAAGTCCGACGCCAAAAACCAGACGCTGCGGCCAGGCTGCGCCGCGGGCCCGCTGACGGGGCCGTCCCACTCGGTCCACTCTCGCGCCGGATTATCCCGGGCTGGCGGCGCGCCGACGCCCTTGGCCGCCGGATCGGCGGCGACCGGCTCCACGCTCAGCAGGCACAGAAGCAGTATGAGAAGGCGCAACATGGACCCACTATAGACCACGGCCGGCTCAAAGCGGCGCGCCGTCTCCCGCCAGCAACTGGCCGGCCACTTCCGCCGCCACCGCAAACAGCAGCGGCGACAGACGCTGCGCCTGCAAACCCGTTGCTCCGTGCCGGCTGATCGCCAAGCCGCTCCACGGCATGCGCTCGCCGATCAAACAAGCGGCGAGCCTGCCGCCGCCTCGCTCCGCCGCGGCCTCAATCTCCGGCAGGCGCCGACGCAGAGCCCGGCACACCTCGGCCTCGGCCACAAAGGCCAGCGCCACCCCGGCCGCCACGCGGCGGATGCGCAGGCAGAATGCGCCGATTCCCGGCGCCGTCAGCCACAGCAGCAGGTCCAGCTCGTCCCGTTCCGGCTCGGACTCGCGCTCCAGCGCGTCCTCTACGCTCAAGGTCAGCGCCGGACCGCCCCACAGCCAGAACGGCAGAATCAGCGGCAAGGGCGGCTCGCCGGCGGCCTGCCTGAGGCCGGCCAGAGCCAGCTCCGGCAACTGCTGCAACAAGGCGCCCGGCAGATGGCTGCCGCCCGCCTGCTGGAACTGGGCCGCGGCCTGGGTCAAGCGTCCCAGCAAAGCCTGCCGCCAGGACTGCGCCAATTCGGCGGCGGCCGGCTGAGGCCTCGCCAACTTCGGCATCGCGGCCTGCTCCAGCTGCCAGGCCCGCGCCGGCGCTTCGCCGCCGCTGTCGCCATCCGGCTTTTCCATCAACAGCGACAGTTCCAGCCGCGGCTGCGTGGCCAGCACCAGTACTTTCAACACCGTTCCCGGCGTCAGCTCCGCCAGGCCTTGCGGCCATGTCGGCAGGGCCAGCTGGACGCCGTCGCCGCTCAACAGCGGACGGCCGTCCGCGGTGCGGCTCAGCACCGCTTCCCACTGCCGGCCCGGCGTCAGTTCCGCGCCCGGCTGCGCGCCGTTCGAGATCGGCGCGCTCGGCGTAACCGGGGTCGCCGCCGTGATCGCTCTGATTGAAATCGCCTTGCCCCTTCACAAAAGTCCGCTCGCATGACGCAAAAAAGCCAGCCGCGTACGCAGCTGGCTCCAGATTCGCGCCGGATCGACGCTGAATCGCGATTACTGCAGCAGGGACATCGCCAGGCTGCTCATGCTGCCGCTTTGCTTCAGCATGGAAGTGCCGGCTTGCATCAGCATTTGCTTGGAAGTCATGCTGGCGCTTTCGTTGGCGTAGTCGGTGTCCATGATGCGGCCTTTGGCGGCCAGGGTGTTGTTGTTCACGTTGGCCAGGTTGTTGTTCACGTGGTCCAGACGGTTGGCGTTGGCGCCCAGGGAGGAGCGAACCGAACCTACCGAATCCAGAGCGGCCTGGATGGTGTTGATGGTGTCGGTTTTGCCGATTTCGTCGCCCTTGGCGGCTTTGTCCAGCGCGGCTTGGCCGTCTTGCTGAGCCTTCAGCGCGGTTTCGTAAGCGGTTTTCTTGGTGCCATCGGTCGGAGCGGCGTCGTAAGCGGCTTTGGCGGCGTCGGTCGCGGTCACCAGAGCCGGCATCGCATCGGTAGCGGTCTTGACGGCGGAGGCGTAGTCAGTGCCGGCGGTGTCATCTTTGAAGAAGGTCTTGGAAACGCTGCCCAGCGCATTGTTCAGCGCGGTCATGCCATCCTTCATGTTCACCGTCATGGATTCGTCGGCCGACGCGCCGATCTGGAACTTCATCTCATCGGTCAGCTTGCCGCCTTGCAGCAGTTTCTCGCCGCCGAAGGAGGTGTTCTTCATGATGTTGGTCAGTTCCTTGCCCAGTTCGGCGAATTCGGACTGCATCGCGCTCTTGTCGGCTTTGGTGGAGGTGGCGTTGGCGCCTTCGGTGGACAGGTCCTTCATGCGCTGCAGGATGTTGGACACTTCGTTCAGCGCGCCTTCGGCGGTTTGCAGCATGGAGATGCCGTTCTGCGCGTTTTTCATCGCCACTTGCATACCGCGGCTTTGCGCGTCCAGACGGGTAGCGATCTGCAGGCCGGCGGCGTCGTCCATTGCGGAGTTGATGCGGAAGCCGGTGCCCAGACGGGTCATCGAGGTGGACAGCGCGGTTTGGGTGCCGGTCAGGTTGGACTTGGTGTTCAGTGCGGCGATATTGGTGTGCAGGCTCAGCATAGCTTTTGCTCCAGAAGTCAGGTTGGTTGGTCCGGCATTGCTGCCGTCACCATCACAAGGCGGCCGTCTACTGGCAAACTTAAGCCCGCCCGGAACGTGAAAAATCACATCGCCGTCTTGCCTCGCCTCCTCGCCCCTTAGCATGCCGCGCCCTCAAGCCAGTAGCCGCCGGCCTCGCAACTTGCTATCGTCGGTCCGTTCGCCGTTTCAAAGCGCCGCAGGAGCCCGCATGGCACTATCCTTTTCCGAACTGATCGGCCAGTACTGGTCCACCCCCAAGTGGGAAGTGAATCTGCTGATCACGCTGAACCTATTGGGCGGCCTGTTGCTGGGTTGTCTGGTGGGTTACGAGCGCTGGTTCAACGGCCGCGCCGCCGGCATGCGCACCTACGGCCTGGTGTCCATGGCCTCCGCCGCGGCCATCAGCATCGTCGGTTACTCCGGCTACTGGTACGGCGGCCTCTATCCCGACATGACCCACGGCGACATGACCCGTGTGGCCCAGGGCGTGCTGACCGGCGTCGGCTTCCTCGGCGCCGGCATGATCATGAAGGAAGGGCTGAGCATCAGCGGCCTGACCTCGGCCGCCTCGATCTGGATGTCCTCGGTGATCGGCATCCTCGTCGGCGTAGGCTTCTACGCCGCGGCCATCGCCATCACCTTGCTGTGCGTTCTGTGCATGCTCTCCATCAATCAGATGGAGAACCGCTTGCCGCGCCGCTTCAGCCTGTTCATCGTCATCCGCTTCAAGCCGGAATACCAATGGACGGTGCAGACGCTTAGCGCCGGCCTGCTCCGCTTCGGCGTGCGCCTGCACGAGGACAGCATCGCGCTGAACGCCGGCCCGGACGCCACCGAGTGGAGCTTTCTGGTCTCCGCGCAAAACCGCCGCGACCTGATCAATGTCGTGGATCTGTCGCGCGAAATCATGCAGATCGACCATATCGAAACCCTCAGCATCCAGCCCGCGCGCAATTAAGGCCTATCGCCCGGCCGGCCCGCCGGCTAGGTGTTTCCACGCCATCAAGTTTCCCTCCGGATTGACGATATCAGTTCACCTACACTTCCTGTTCCGGAGTCTGCAATGCGAGTCGCGTCCATGGCGCTGTCGATGAGCAGCCAATACAGCTTCAGCCAAAGTCTCAGCGTTCAACAACAAAGCCGAACCTGGGTGCAGTTGCCCCCGTCCTCCCCCCCGGCCAAACCCTCCTCCGACGTCAGCCTGAGTTCCGACGGCGTCAACGCCAGCGCCAAGGACAAGGCCTTCGCCGATGGCATGACGCCGATGCTGGGGCTGATCAAGGACATTCTGGAAAAGGTGCTGGGCGTCAAGTTCAAGGTTGTTGACGGCACTTTGCAAAGAGACGACGGCCAAGGCGAGCCATCCGCCGACTCGCGCCCCGCGCGATCCGGCCAGTCCTCTGTCCCGCAGTCGCAGCAAGCGCTCGCCGGCGGCGAGTTCAAACAGACCGTCGACTACCAGGAAAGCGAAAGCCTGGCGTTTTCGGCCAAGGGCTCGATCAAGACCCAGGACGGACGCGAATTCAATTTCGCGCTGGACGTGCAAATGAGCCGCAGCTTCGAATACCACAGCAGCAGCACGATACAGTTTGGCAACGGCAAGGCCACCGACCCGCTGATGCTCAGCCTGGGCAACGACGCCGGCAGCTTCAGCGGCGCCAGCGTCAGCTTCGATCTGCAGAGCAAGGGCCAGCAAAGCCAGCTGCCCTTCATCAACAACGGCGGCTGGCTGGCCCTGGACCGCAACGGCGACGGCAAGATCAACGACGGCAAGGAATTGTTCGGCACCCAATCGGGCAACGGCTTCGCCGATCTGGCCAAGCTGGACGGCAACGGCGACGGCGTGCTGGACGACGGCGACGCCGCGTTCGCGCAATTGAAGCTCTGGTCCGGCCGCGACGGCGACAAAGACCAGTTGATGGGCTTGAAGGAATTGGGCATCGGCGCCATCCTGCTGCCCAGCGTGGACAGCCCGTTCAGCATCAAGAACGCCGACAACCAGTCCCAGGCCGATATTCGTCGCTCCGGCGTCTACCTGACCGAAGACGGCCGCGCCGGCCGCATCAGCCAGGTGGACGTCTACGGCTGAACCCGGCCCGCGCCAACGACAAAGGCCGCTTACGCGGCCTTTGTCTTGTCCGGCGCACGCCGGATTAGGAGATATAGTTGAACAGCGAAAGCTGAGTCACCTTGTTATAGGTCAGCTGGCTGTACTTCAACGAAGTCTGCGCCAAGGTGAAGTCCGATATCGCCTGCGGCATATCCAGATCCTGCAAATCACCGATGCTGCTGGCGTATTGCAGTTTCAGGCTGCCCCCGACATTCTGCATATTGTCGTTCTGCTGGCCGCGCGCGCCGATGGACGCCAAAGACAGCGACATCTGCTGCTGAGCCGCATCGATGGCGTTGATCGCGCTGTTCAGCTGGGTGCCGAAGTTGGCGGGCTTGGGATTCTGGCCCAGCAGAGTGTTCAGCTGGATCAGGCCGTCGAAGGCAGCGGTGGCGCTGCCGCCGGGCGTGCCGAACACCGTGCTGCCCGGATCGGAAATCGTCATCTGCTGCGAAGCGCTGATCTGCACACTGCGCTGGCCGGTATCGCCCAGATACGAAGCCGGCGGCACCGCCGACAAGCTGACCGCGAAGGGCAGCGTATCGGTCTTGTTGCCGCTGAACAGATAATTGCCGCGGCCGTCGGTGGAGTTGGCGTAAGTCGTCAACTCGGTGATACCTTCCTGCAGCTGCTTCTGGATCGCCTGCAGCTCGGTTGGGCTCAACGCGCCGCTGCCGGCGGAAATCGCCAGGCTCTTCATGCTGGCCATCAGGTCCGACGAACTCTTGATCGCGGTTTCCGACAGCGACAGCCAGGAACTGACCGCCTGGGTGTTGTTGATGTACTGGCTGTTCTGTCCCTGCGACTGGCTGATCAGCAGAATGCGCGCCGCGGCTACCGGATCGTCGGCCGGCGTCACCACCCTTTGCTGATTGTCGATCTGCATGGTGAGCTTGTAGATGTTGGCCTGCAGGCTCTGCATATTGTTCAGGCCTGACTGATAAATATTGTTGGAGCTGATACGCATCGGTCTCTCCTTAGCCCATCAGGTTCAGAATGCTGGAGAAGGTGGTTTGCGCCACCTGTATCACCTTGCTGCACGCCTGATAGGACTGTTGGTACTTGATCAGATTGGCCGCCTCCTGATCCAGGCTCACCCCGGTGACATTGGACAGGCTTTCCGTGGTCTGCTTCAAAGTAGTCTGCATGGCCGCGGACTGCAATTGCGCAGTATTGGTCTGGTTGCCCACCGAGGCCACCAACGTCGAATAATACGAACCGTAAGACTGATTGCCCATCAGCTTGAGGTTCTGCTGCGCCAGCAGCTCGCGCAAATTGGTGTTGTCGCCCGGCGGCGGCTTGGTCCCTGCCGGCGCCGGCCCCACGGTAAAGGTCTGGCCGTTGATCGGCGCGCCGGACAGCTGAAAGCTGACGCCCACGTCCACCGGCGGCACCGCCGTGGTCTGCAGTTTGAAACTATTGCTGGCGCCGCCGCCCACCGGCACCACATTGTAAGGTCCGCCGCCGTTGGGGCCGGCGATGGAGGCCGTCATCGTCGCCGGGGTGCCCGCGGCGGTGATGGTCATCCCGGTCATGCCGATGGACGGATGCGTGCCGGTGCCGGGAAAGACCGGCGGCACGCTGTTGATGCTGCCCGCGTAACCGCCCGGCAAGGTGGCCCACACGCCGCTCATGGTGACGCCGTTGCCGCCGGCGCCTCCGGTGGACACCATATTGGACGCGGTGGCCAGTTTATTGGGATCGCCCATCAGCACTTGCAGATTGCTGGCCGCATTCTGCGGATTGGAGGCGTAGCTGCTCAGATCGTTGAAGATGGGCAGGCCGGCGGCGCCGGTATTGTCCACGCCCAGCTGGTTCTGATAATTGATCGAAGCGGAAAAGTTGATCGCCATCGTGCCCAGCTGTTGCCGGGCCTGCAACAAAGGGCCGTCGCGGAAGTTCAGCAAACCGCCCAGTTGGCCGCCGGACATCAGATTGTTCGGAATCGCCGTCACCGTGCCGTTGGGATTGTTGAACACCAATTGCAAGGTGGTGGGATCGCTGGGCAGCGGCTGGGTGGCCAGAGTATTGGTCTGACCGCCGGTCACCAGGGTCTGGCCGTTGCCAACGTATACCGAGTAAGTGCCGTCCGCCTGCGGCACGGCCTTGGCGCTGACCAGCTTGTTCAATTCCAGCATGGCCTGATCGCGCTGGTCCATCAGCGTGTTGGGCTGCGCGCTCAGCTGATTGCCGCCGGTCAAGGCGGCGATTTCGGTGTTGAGGCTGGCGATCTGCGAGGCCAACGAGTTGATGCTGTCCACCGTGCTCTTGATTTGGCCGTTGGCGCCGGACTGCAGTTGCTGCAGTTGGCCGTCGACGGTAGCGAACTTGGTGCTCAGCGCCTGGGCCATATTGAGCACGGTCTGCCGGCTGGGAATGGCGTCCGGCTGCTGCGACAGCGTCTGCATCGCGCCGAAGAAATCCTGCAAGGCGGGCAGAATGGACACGTCGGTCGACGCCATCAGATTGTTGATCTGATTCAGCTGCTTGACCTGGGTGCTGTAATAGCTGCTGTTGGTCTGCGCGGTCTGCACCTGGCCGGACAGGAATTTGTCATAGGTGCGCAGCACATTGGTGACGTCCACGCCCTGCCCCAGGAAGCCGAAGCCCTGATATTGCGGCGTGCGGCCGGCCTGGGTGATGTATTGAACGTTGTACCCCGGCGTGGAGACATTGGCGATGTTGTTGCCGGTTACCGACAAAGCCGTTTGAGCCGCATTCAGTCCGCTCACGCCGATCGAGAAAATATTGGAGCTCATGATTTACCTCTCTTTGCCTTATCGGCCCGGCGCGCCAAAACTTGACCCTGAAGTGCAAGCTCGGCCGCCGCTGCCTTGTCCTTAACTGCGCGTGGTTTGCTGCGCCAAAGTCGCCGCCACGTCCACCAGCTTGCGCGCGTAGCGCGGATCGGTGGCGTAGCCGCCGGATTGCAGCGCATGCGCGAAGCCGTACATATTCTGCCCCTGGTTCAGCGCGCTCTTGTAGCGCGGCGAATCCTTCAACAAACGGGCGTAGTCGCTGAAGGCCTCGGAATAAGAACCGTAGGCGCGGAATTTCTCCACCCGCTTCTGCGCGACGCCGCCCTCGTATTCGGTGGTCATCACGCTGACCGTGCGTCCCTGCCAATCGCCGCTGGCCTTGATGCCGAACAAATTATGGCTGTTGCTGCCGTCCGGATGGCGGATCGCCCGCTTGCCCCAGCCGCTTTCCAGCGCCGCGTGCGCGACCACGGCTTCCGGCGCCACGCCCAGCTGGGCCGCGGCCGTGCGGGCATGCGGCAGCATTTCGGCGGCGAAGTCGCGGCTGCCGCCCTTGCCGGCCGCCTCGGCCTTGGTCTGAGCCGCCGGAGCCGTCAAGCTCAACACCGCGCCGGCGGTCTGCTGCGCTTCCTGGTAGGCCTGCAGGGCCTTGGCGCCGCCGGCCGGACGCGCGGCCAATTGCGGACCGGGAGCGGCGTAAATCGTGCGCGCGCTCTTGTCGTCCGGATCGAAGTTCGACTGCTTGGCGATCTGGCGATACAGCATATCGCCCAGCCCCAGGCCGCCGTTGGAGCTCAAAGCCTGGGTCAGTTGCTGATCGTACAGGCCTTGGTAGGTGCTCAAATCGTTGGACTCGCCTTCCGGGTCGAACTTGGTCTCGCGCATACTCTTGAGCAAGGTGCTCATCAACAAGGCCTCGAACTGCGACGCAACCTGTCTCGCCGCGCCCTTGGGGTCCTTGATCGCTTGCGCCCGCAGCTCGTTCAGCTGGTTCGGATCCACGGCCAGCTGCCGGTTTAGCAAATCGTTGGCGCTCACGGCGCCGGCATTGATGGACTGAATCGTCATTTCTCGCTCCTGGAATCCAGCTAATAGCAAGATTCGGGCCAGGAATAAAAAGACGGCCGCGCGGCCGTCTTTTTGTTCGCCGTCCTGGCGGCGCTCAGATAATCTGCAGATCCGCTTTCAACGCGCCGGCGGATTTCATCGCCTGCAAGATGGAAATCAGATCCTGAGCGTTGGCGCCCAGCGCGTTCAACGCCGCCACCACCCGGGACAGATTGGCGCCGTTGGGCAGGCTGATCAGCTTGCTGCCCGGGGTGTTGATGCTGATGTCGGCCTGGTTGGTCACCGTGGTCTTGCCGCCGGACAGCGGGTTGGGCTGGCTCACTTGCGGCGTGTTGCTGACGGTCACCGTCAAGTTGCCGTGCGACACCGCGCACGGCGCCAGGGTCACCGCCTGATTCATCACGATGGAGCCGGTGCGGGCGTTGATGATGACGGTGGGGGAAACATCTGCCGGGTCGACGGCAATATTTTCCATCTTGGACAGAAACTGCACGCGCTGGTCCGGATCGAACGGCGCGCGCACTTCGATCAGCCTGCCGTCCACCGCGCGCGCGGTGCCCTGGCCGAACGATTTGTTGATCGCCTGCACCACGCGGTTGGCGGTGGTGAAATCGGACTCGCGCAGTTCCAGATTGACGAATTCGCCGGACCCCAGCGCGGTGGGCACTTCGCGCTCCACCGTGGCGCCGGCCGGAATGCGGCCCACGCTGAGCTGATTGATCTGGGCGGAGCTGCCGCCCGCCGAGGCGCCGGCGCCGCCGACGACCACATTGCCCTGCGCCATCGCGTAAATCTGCCCGTCCGCGCCTTTCAGCGGAGACAGCAGCAAGGTGCCGCCGCGCAGGCTTTTGGCATCGCCGATAGACGAGGCCGTCACGTCTATCGCCTGCCCCTGCCGCGCGAACGGCGGCAAGGTCGCGGTCAGCGTGACCGCGGCGATGTTCTTGGGATCGAGCTTGGTGCCCGGAGGCACTTGCACGCCCAGCTGATTCAGCATATTGGACATCGCCTGGCCGGTGAAGGGCGAGGAGGTAACCTTGTCGCCGCTGCCGTCCAGGCCCACCACCAGGCCGTAGCCTATCAACTGGTTGGGACGTACCCCGCCGACATTGGTCAGATCCTTCAAACGCTGCGCGGCCATGGCCGGAAACACGGCCAGCGCCAGCAGCATCGCTAACATCAATCGCTTCATTTTCGCCCGCTTTCAGCCCGCCGCGCCCGCCAGATGGCCGCGCCCGGGCCGGTAATCCGTTAAATCGGCAATATACTCATGAAAAACTTGGCCAGCCAACCCGGCTCATTGTACAGCCGGTGCGTCCCCTTGGTCTGCTGCTCGATGCGGGCGTCCGCCACCTTGAGCGAAGACACGCTGCGGTCCGCGCCGATATCGCGCGGATTGATCACGCCGGACAGGCGGATCGATTCGGTGTCGCTGTTCACCCTCACGACTTTCTCGCCGCTGACCGATAGATTGCCGTTGGGCAACACCTCCAGCACCGTGACGGTGATGGAGCTGACGAAGGAGGTGGCCACCTTGTTGTCGCCCTTGCCGGTATTGTTGGCCGAACCCGAGCCGCCGAAATTGGCGCCGGCCAAACCGCCGGCGGCGCCGCTGGGCAGGAAGGGAATCTTGATGCCGGCGTTGATGCTGCTGTTCAGGCCCGAGGTGCGGGTATTGGTGGTCTGCTCGGAAGCCGAGGTCGACGAGTTTTCCTGGATGTTCACAGTCAGGGTGTCGCCGACATAAGCGGGCATCCGGTCCTGAAACAGCGGCCGGTAGCTGGCCGCCTGGAAAATCGAGCCGTTGCTGGGCATGCTGACCGGCTGCGGTTGCGGACGCGCGCTGGTCGGCTGCTGCACCAGCGGCGGCTCCTGGGTCACGCAAGCGCTCAATAGTGCGGCCAACATCGCCGCCATCGCCATCGCCTTCATCAAACACCTCGTCAATTCAAATCCGAATCGGCCGCCTCAGCCGGCGGCCCGTTCTTGCTTACAGCTGGCTCAATTTCTGCAGCATCTGGTCCGCGGTGGTGATCGCGCGCGAGTTCATCTCGAAGGCGCGCTGCGCGGTGATCATATTGACCAGTTCCTCGGTGACGTTGACGTTGGACGCTTCTACGAAGCCGGAACGCACCGCGCCGCGGGTATCGGTCTGCGGATCGCCGTCCTGCGGATCGCCGGAGGACGCGGATTGCAGATACAGGTTATTGCCCACGCTCTCCAGACCCTGCGGGTTGATGAAGGTGGTCAGCTGTATGGTGCCCGCGGTTTGCGCCGCCGGATTATTGGGCAAGAAGTACTGCACCACGCCGGCGGAGGACACCGTGATCTGGTTGGCGGTGCCGGGAATATTGATATTGGGGTTCAGCGGATAACCGTCCGGATTCACCACGTCGCCGTTGGAGTTGCGCTTGAACTCGCCGTTGCGGGTATAGGAGGTGGTCCCGTCCGGCAATTGAATGCGGAAGAAGCCCTCGCCGGAGATCGCCATGTCCAGCGGCTGCCCGGTCTGGGTCGTATTGCCCTGGGAGTGGATGCGGGCGGTGGCCACCGCCGCCGAGCCGGTGCCCACCTGCAAGCCGGTGGGCGTGGTATTGCCGTTGGCCAGCTGCGCGCCGGGCTGGCGCAGGGTCTGGTAATACAAGTCCTCGAAAATGCCCCGGCTACGCTTGAAGCCGACGGTATTGACGTTGGCCAGGTTGTTGGACACCACGTCCAGTTGGAACTGGCTGGAATCCATGCCGGTCTTGGCGATATACAGTGCGCGCATCATGGCTTGTTTACCTCGTCTCCAGAGCCGCGTTCCCTTACAGGGCCGCCGCGGCTCGCAATCTCATATTATGGTTTAACCGTTGGTGGACAACAGTTGAGCCGCCTGCTGATCGCCTTGTTGCGCGGTTTGCATCAGGCGGACGTTGAGGTCGTACTGGCGGGCGTGGGAAATCATCTGCACCAGGCTTTCCACCGAGTTGACATTGCTGGCCTCCAGCATTTCCGGCACCAGCTTGACGTTGGCGTCGGCGGCCGCGTTGCCGCCGCCGTTAATGCGGAACAGGCCGTCCTCGCCCTTGTACACTTCTTTGGGGCCCGGGTTGACCATCTTGATCTGCCCGACCAGTTGCGGCGTGCGCACCGCGCCGGACAGCGGAATCGCCACCACGGAGCCGTCCTGGCCCAATTGCACGCGGGAGCCGGTCGGCACCACGATGGGACCGCCGTCGCCCATGATGGGCAGGCCGGAGCGGGTGCGCATCATGCCGGTGGCGTCCAGCACATAGCCGCCGTCGCGGGTATAGGCCTCGGCTCCGTCCGGCGCCTGCACCGCGAAGAAACCCTTGGAGCCGATGGCGAAGTCGCTGACGTTGCCGGTGTGCATCAAGCTGCCCTGGCTCAGATCGTGGCCCACGGTGTTGTCCACCACATAGGTCCGCGTCGGCGCGCCCTCGCCCACCACCGGCAAGGCGCGGAAGGCCACCACGTCGGCCTTGAAGCCGTTGGTGTGCACATTGGCCAGATTGTTGGCGGTGGTGGCCTGCTGCCACATCACGTGCTTGGCGCCGTTCATCGCCAGGTAAAGCATTCTATCCATCGCGCGCGCTCAGCTCATCAGATGTTCAGCAAGGTCTGCACCAGGGTGTCCTGGGTCTTGATGGTCTGCGCATTGGCCTGGTAATAGCGCTGCGCGGTGATCATATTGACCAGTTCCGCGGTCAGGTCGACGTTGGAATCCTCCACCGCGCCGGCCTGGATGGTGCCGGTATTGCCGGTGCCGGGCGCATTGTAGGAGGCGATGCCGGAATCGTAGGTCTGCGCCCACAGATTGTTGCCCTTGGACTGCAAGCCTTGCGGGTTGATGAAGTTGGCCAAAGCGACCTGGCCTATAGTCTTGGTCTGGCCGTTGGTGAACGTCGCCTGGATGATGCCGGAGGACGAAATATTGATGCCCTTCAGATTGCCGGGCGCGGAGCCGTCTATGGTCGGCGGCGTGGTCACGCCGAAGTTCTGCCCCACCTGGGTGGAGCCGGTGAAGCTGAAGGCCACGGTCTGCGGCACCGCCGAGCCGTTGAGCGGGCTGGGGGTGAAGTTGATGTTGAACGGTCCGGGCGTGGTCAGCACGCCGGAGGTGTTGAAGGTCAGCGAAAAATTATTGCTGTTGGGCGGCGTGTTATTGGCCGGGTTGCCGTCCACATAGGCGGTTGCGGTCCAGGTCCGGCCGGCGGCGGTGGGCGCGCCGGCAACATAGTACATGGTCACCTGGTGCGGGTTGCCCAGCGAGTCGTAAACCGTATTGGTGTTGGACCAGTTGTAGGAGGCCGAATTGGTCGGATCCAGCGGCGCAACGGTCGGCACCGTGCTGCGAGAATCCAGATTGATGCCGAGGGTGGCCTTGGTGGTGGCCTGCGGCGACACCAGGTTGGAGTTCAGCTGTATTTTGCTGACCGGCCCCTGGGTGATGTTGCCTGCCGCGTCCGCCTGCCAGCCCTGCAGGAAATTGCCGTTGTTGACCACGTAACCCTGATTGTTGATCTGGAACTGGCCGTTGCGGGTGTAGGACAAGGTGCCGTCCGGCTGGGCCACGGTGAAGAAGCCGCCGTTGTTGATCGCCAGGTCCAGGCTGCGGCCCGTGGTGGTCACGTTGCCGTTGCTCATGTTCTGCGTCACCGCGGCCACCTTGACGCCGATGCCCGGCGTGGTGGTGGCGATGCCGTACAAGGTGTTGCCGTACATGTCGGCGAACTCGGTGCGCGAACTCTTGAAACCCACGGTGTTGGCGTTGGCCACGTTGTTGCCGATGGTGTCCAGCTGGGTGGAGGCGGCGTTCAAGCCGCTCAAACCTTGTTGAAAGCCCATGATGTCAGTCCTTGAAGTCGAATGAGGTCAGTGGAATCAGGCGGTCATCTGCGCCACATCGCCCAATTGGGCGCGGCTGCCGTCCGGCAGCACCAGTTCGGGAACGCCTTTATCCCACGCCACCGCGGTCACCGTTTGCGTGTTGTAGGCCACGGCCGTGGTGCTGCCGTTGGCGCTGGCCTGGGTCACGTCGGCGCTGAAGCTGTACTTGCCGGCCGGAACCACTTCGCCCTTGTCGTTCTTGCCGTCCCAGCTGAAGGTATTGACGCCGGCCACCGGCTTGTCGATGGTCATGGTGCGAACCACATTGCCGTTGGCGTCCTTGACGTTGACTTTCACCGTTTGCGCCGGCCCGTTCAGCAAGACGCCGGCCGGGGTGGTGCCGCCATCCGGCGGCTTGGGCAGGCTGCTGCCGGCCACCAACACTTTTTTGCCTATCATGCTGGACGCCATCAGCGACTGGGAGGCCGCCTGCGCGCCGATCAAGGCCTGCATGGACTGGTTCAGCTGCTGAATGCCGCCCACCTGGCTGATCTGCGCCATCTGGGCCGTCATCTGGCTGTTGTCCATCGGATTCATCGGGTCCTGGGAACGCATCTGGGCCACGAACAGCTTCAGAAAGGTGTTCTGAATGTCGCTGGCGCTGGAGCCCACCACGCCGGAATTGCTCTTGCTGCCGTTGACGCTGCTGTTCGGATTGGTCTGAGTCTGACTGTTCAACACGTCATAAGGATTTGCACTAGCCATCGCCTAACTCCTCACTGGCCAAGCTGCAGCACTTTTTGCTGCAGCGTCTTGGCGGTATTCATGATTTCGACATTGTTCTGATAGGCGCGGGAGGCGGCGATCATGTCGGCCATCTCCTCCACCGGATTCACGTTCGGCATCGTCACATAGCCGCGCTGATCGGCCAGCGGATTGCCCGGATCGTACTTGAGCCGCGGCGGGGTCTGGTCTTCGACCACCGCGGTCACGCGCACGCCGGCCACCTGCGGCTGCGCCGCCGTCACCGGAATCGCGGTGAACACCGCGTGACGCCCTTTGTAGGGCTCGCCGGTGGAGCTGGTCGAGCTTTCCGCGTTGGCGATATTGCTGGCCACCAGGCTGAGGCGCATCGATTGCGCCGACATCGCCGAACCGGAAATGGAAAACACATTGGACAAAGACATCAGCTATTGCCTCCCTGTCCCTGGATCGCCGAACTCAGGCCGCTGATCCGCTTGTTCAGAAAAGTCAGCGTCGACTGAAAGCGGACCGCGTTGTCGGCGAAAGCCGCCCGCTCCACATCCATGTCCACGGTGTTGCCGTCCACGCTGGGCTGCACCGCCGCGCGGTATTGCAGCGCGGCGCCGTTGCCCGCGCCGCCGGCCCCGGCAAGGTGGCGGGCATCGGTCAGATTCATCGCCAAGCGACCCTGCGCATCGGTCTGCGCCTGCAAGGCCTGGCCGAAGTCGAAATCCACCGCTTTGTAGTTGGGGGTTTCGTCGTTGGCGATATTGCTGGCCAGCACCTCGGTGCGATAGGCCCGCAAATTCAGCGCTCGCTGCTGAAAGTCGAAATGTTTGGCGATTTTGTCTAGCATGTCAGCCTCCTTGAGGCGACCTTAAAGCAGGAAGCGTGCCAAGCCATGCAGACACGCCAGCGCATTGATTTTTCTAGGCAATCCGTCAAACCCTCGGCCGCAACGGCTCAAACGGCAACAATGAGCGGCAAGATTTGCCGCCTCCGGCCCAAGCGACAGATTTTGCTTGCCGCACCGCGCAATTCGTGCCAAACCAACATAAGAACCATTGAAGACGCGTCCGGAATCGCCGACACTCAGACATTGGCCGGCGCTGGCGGGCGGCTTTGAGAAAATAGAGAAGACAGGCGGGGGAAGAGGCATGCTGGAAGTACAACATTTAATCATCTCGCTGGCGGAACCGTCGCATGTGCAAGCGCAGATCATCAGCAAGGCGCTGGGCGAGATGGGCATCTCCAAAGTGGAGATCCATCCCAACGGCGAAGCGCTGCTCAACCGCGCGCGCGAGTCGCGCCCCGACTTGGTGATCAGCGCCTACTATCTGCCCGATATGACCGGCCAGCAGTTGCTGCAGCAGATGCGCGAAAGCGCCGATCTCAGCGGCATGCCCTTCATTCTGGTCTCAAGCGAAACCAATCCGGAACGGCTGGAGCCCATCCGCCAGGCCGGCAGCCTGGGCATTCTGCCCAAGCCCTTCACCAGCGGCCAACTGGACGAGGTGCTGGCCAACGCGCTGGACTTCATCAATACCGAGAGCCTGGCCATGGAGGTGGACACGGATCTGGCCAACGTTCAGGTGTTGATCGTCGACGACAGCCAGACCTCGCGCCGCCATGTGCGCGCCGTGCTGGAGCGCCTGGGCTTCGAACACTTCACCGAGGCCGCCAGCGGCGCCGACGCGCTGCCCTTGCTGGAAAACGAAAGCTTCCAGCTGATCATCGTCGACTACCACATGCCCGGCATGGACGGCTGCGAGCTGGCGCGCCACATCCGTCAGAACAGCGCTCAGGGGCGAACGCCCATCCTGATGATCACCAGCGAGACCGATCACGACCGGCTGGCCGAGGTGGAGGCGGCCGGCGTCTCGGCCTGCTGCGACAAGCCCTTCTCCACCAACAAGCTCAGAGACACCATACGCGAACTGCTGCAGGAATACTGAGAGCCGGCTCCAAGCCGCCGCTCTTATTTCGGCGCCACCCACACCAGGCGCGAATTCGCCTTGGCTTCGCCAAACGCCTGCCGCCGCCAGTAACCCTGGGTCGCGTAAGCCTGCGCGGCGTCCAGCTCGGGAATACGGCAGAAACTCACCTCGCTGAAACCCGCTTTCAGCAATTGGCTGCGGCCGCGCTGCCGGGTCTTGACGCAAGCCGGCGCGCCGGCCTGCTCCACCCATGGCTGCGGCGCGCCCGGCTGCCAGGCCTGCTCCCGTTCCAGTTTGGGCTGGGTCATCATCGCCAGGCCGTTGAGCACCGCGGCCAACAAGGCCTGCCAACGCTCGGCCACCGCCGCGATCTGCGGCGCCAGTTCGCCCGGGTAGCTGACCAACAAGGCCTCCACCCCATCGGACTCGTGCAGCCATTGCGCGGCGTCGCGAGAAAAGCCCTCGCCCACCAGCGTCAGCAGCAAGGCCCTGCGCTCCGCTTGATGCGAGACGAAAGCCCCGCCGCCGCCCGGCACATGTAAAAAGAAGGCATCGGCCGGCAAGCTCAGCGTATCCGGCAATTGCGAGGGCAGCCGGGTGTGGGCCAAGGCCTGCACCAGGCCGTCGTCCAGATGGGAAATCACGCGGCCATGGCGGGCGAAGCAGCCCCAGGACTCTGCCAAAGCCAGTTCGGCGACAATGGTCTGCTGCCCCACTTCGAACACCTGGGCGGCGCGCTCCAGTTCGCGCTTGATCACTTCCTTCATGTCCTTGCGCGCCGCGGACGGCTGCAAAGCCTGAACATACAGCTGGCTGACGCGCTTGGCCCAAGGACGGGAGGCCGCATAACGCTGCACGGCATACATCATTCCCTACCCCTTTCCTGAAACAAAAAAGGGCGCATTGTAACAAAGCGCCCCCGTCGCCCCAAGCCGCGATCCGGTTTCAGCCGCCGCCCTCCCTTTTGCCGGAGGGGCGGGTACGGCTTTCGGCGATGCCGGAATACAGCCACTGCCGGAAATGATTCAAGGTCATCGGCTTGCCGAAGTAAAAACCCTGCAAATACTCGAAGCCCTTCACATTCAAATAGCTTTGCTGCCCCTGGGTCTCCACCCCTTTCACGATCACCTGCACCCCCATTTCATTGGAGGACAAGAGCAGGCCGTCCAGAATATTGCCCTTCAGGCTATCCTGCCCCAAGGCGGACACATAGCCTTTTTCAACCTTTAGATAATCAAAGCCCCAGCGGCTCAAATATGTCTTGTCGGCGTAGCCGGCGCCAAAGTCGTCCAGCGCCAGCCTCACCCCCATCTGCCGCAAACCGTTGATCACCTTCTGCGCGCCGGACGCCTCTTGCAGCGGCGCCCGCTCCGACACCTCCAGCACCAGTTGCGCCTGCTTCTCGCGCAATAGATTGACCAGCGGCCGGCAATCCTCCAGCAATTCGGGCAAGGCCAGATGCTCGGTGGAAATATTGAGCCCCACCATAAAGCCGGGCGGCAGCACGATCTGCTTCAACTCCTCGGCCACCCGCCGCAACATGTAGCGCGTCAGCGACACGATCAAGCCGGCCTCGATCGCCGTCTGGATGAATAGCTCGGAGCGCACATTGCCCTGCACCGGGTGCCGCCAGCGCGCCAGCACTTCCACGCCGACGCATTCGCCGCTGGCCGCGGTGACGATGGGCTGATAATGAGCGAAGAACTCTTTTTGCCGAATGCCCTCGGAGATCTCCCACCCCGTCGCCTTGCGCCCGCCCGAACCGCGGCGCGCGCCCCAGGCGATGCCGCAGCCCAGCGCCGCGGCCAGCAACAAGGCCAGCCACTGGGTTTTCAGCACCAGCAAGGGCGCCGCCCCCCATTGCGGCGCCGCCAACACGCCGATGCGCGCCGGCGCGGACGGCACCCAGGCCACCTCGCCGCCCGCGCCCGGGCCCTGCTCTCTGACCTCGCCGTTGGCGGCCAAGGCCCGCCCTCCGGCCAGCAGGCTCACTTTCACGCCTTCGCGCTCGGCCAGGGCCAATTGCGCGACCAGCGGGCCGGCGTCCAGCTCCAGCACTCCGGCCGTATGCGCCAGCCGCAAACCAGGCAACAACTGTCCGCTGCCGGCCGGCAACAGGCTCGCCCCGCCTTCCACGCCGCCCGCCTCCGCAACCGCGCCGCGCCGCGATGCGCATAGCAGGCCTCCGGCGCCGCGCGCCTGGGCGAAGCGCACCAGCGAAGTGCGCTGGACCAATTCCGCCAAGGCCTGGGTCTGGGCTCGGCAATCCGGCTCCGGCGGCGGCAGCGTGTCCAATCGCGTCAAGGCGGCGAACGCCGGCGACAATTGCCAAGTGAGCTGGCCGGCGACCAGTTCGGCCTTTTCCCCGGCCAGCGACTGCAAGCGCCACGCCGTCAGCGCCAGCGCCAGGCCCAGAGTCAAGGCCAGGGCCAAGGCGACGCAAACGGCATAGGCCGCGCCAGGGGAGCAGGACATCAACCAGGAGTGAGCCCGGTCCGTGCTTGCGAATCTGTTTTTTCCACTCATTGCCAGCCCTCAACGAAGGTTTCACGCGTGGCCCGTCATCGTTGAAGTGTAGTTAGAAGCCAGCAAATCTCCATAAGCGGACGTCGCTTGGTCCAAGCCTGGCTGTCGGTCGTCTTTGCGGATTCCGACAGTTTTTTTGCAAAATCGCCGCGGCAAGCGGCAAACAATCAAATACTTAGCCGGCATGTTTTGAAAAAACAGTTGTAAACCCGCCTGATTTACCGTATAGTCCGGCCTCTTGTGTTTCCACCGGGCATTCCAAACCACGCCTCAGCCCGAGTGAGATTGCTTCATCGTCCCTGACCATTTCCAGGCTTCGTCCACGCTTATAATGTCGCATCAGACTGGACCGCTGTTCGCCGCTTGTCAGGTTAGTGCCGATGATTTACGGCTTAAAGGCGCCGTATAACCGACCGCCACCAACCTGGCTACAAGTGACGCCGGCAGTTTCCGGCTTGAAAGGACATCATGCATTTTTCCGACCTGGGCATTGCCCCGACCATCCTGCGCGCGCTGGAAGCCGCTGGTTACTCTTCCCCTACCGAAGTACAGGCTCAAGCCGTGCCCGCAGCCATCGCCGGCCGCGACCTGCTGGTTTCCGCCCAAACCGGTAGCGGCAAGACCGCAGCCTTCCTGCTGCCGGCGCTGACCAAGCTGTCCGAGCGCTCCACCGGCAAAGGCCAGGGCCCGCGCGTACTGGTGTTGTGCCCGACCCGCGAACTGGCCCAGCAAGTGGAAAAGAACGCGCTGGAATACGGCAAGGACCTGCGCTGGATGAAAACCGTCTGTCTGGTGGGCGGCTCCTCCTTCGGCTATCAGACCCGCGCGCTGTCGCGTCCGGTTGACCTGATCGTGGCCACTCCCGGCCGTCTGATGGACCACATGCGCTCCGGCCGCATCGACTTCTCCCGCCTGGAAATGCTGGTGCTGGACGAAGCCGACCGCATGCTGGACATGGGCTTCATCGAAGACATCGAGACCATCGTCAAAGCCACTCCGGAAACCCGCCAGACCGTGCTGTTCTCCGCCACGCTGGACGGCACCGTGGGCCGCATGGCCGAGAAGATGACCCGCGATCCGCAACGCATCGAGATCGCCCGCACCGAGACCTCGGGCGGCACCATCGAAGAGCACCTGCTGTACGCTGACGACCTGAACCACAAACACCGTCTGCTGGATCACATCCTGAAAGAGTCCGGCTTCGACCAGTGCGTGATTTTCTCCGCCACCAAAGCCTACTCCGAAGAACTGGCCGACAAGCTGTCCGACCAGGGCTATTCCGCCGCCTGCCTGCACGGCGACATGCCGCAAAGCTGGCGTAACCGTACGCTGAACGATCTGCGTCGCGGCCGCATCAAGATTCTGGTGGCCACTGACGTGGCGGCACGCGGCATCGACGTGCCCACCATCACCCATGTGGTGAACTTCGACCTGCCGAAACAGGCTGAAGACTACGTGCACCGCATCGGCCGCACCGGCCGCGCCGGTCGCGACGGCACCGCCATCACCCTGGCGGAGTCCAAGGAATTCCACAAAGTGCGCCGCATCGAGCAGTACCTGAAGCGTCAGATCACCGAAGGCGTGATCGAAGGCATGGAACCCACCCGTCGCCCGCCGAAAGGCCCGCGTCGCAACACCAGCGGCAAAGGCGGCTACGGTGATCGCCGTCCGGGCAGCGGCGGCGGTCGCGGCGGCTACGGCAATCGTCGCGAAGGCGGCTACCAAGGCCAACGCCGCGAAGGCGGCTATCAGGGCAATCGCGGTCCGCGCAGCACCCAGCAGCAGTAAATCTCAGACGCCCCCGGCAGCGGGGGCCGCTGAAACAGAACGCCATCGGCTTGCCGATGGCGTTTCGCATTTCAAGCGCCGTCCGCCCTCCCACGCAAGGCCAGGGCCAGAAACAGCCAGGCGCCGTGCGGCAGCCATTGCTCGGTCCAGCGCCAGGACTGGCTGATATCGGTCTGTTCCGGGCTCAGGAAGGCGATGCCCTCGTCCGCGCCCGGCGCGGCGGTGATCCCATTGCACACCCCGCCGCAAGCGTTGTAATAGCCCGGCTCATAGCGCGGATTATTACGACCCCAGCCCTGCAGCATGCAAACGTCGAAGGGATTGCGCCCCAGAATCCAGTCCAGCGCGCCCTGCGCGTACTTCAGCATCGCCGCGCGAGCGTCCCCCTCCTCCCTCTCCGCCAAGGCGCAGCTCGCGGCGGCCAGCGACGCCAGCCGCGCGTTTTCTCCCTGCCACCAATAAGCGCTTTCATTGGTTTGCGGCATGAAAAAGCGCGCCGCGCCCTCCTCGCCGTCGCGGGCCACCCATTGCCGCGGATAGGCGAAAGGATTGCCCGCCGCCGCCGTCAGCGCCATTTCGGCCCCCAGCCCCCGCCGGACCGCCTGCCGCGCGGCGCTCGCCAACGGCGAAGCCGGCAACACCGCGGCGAAGCGCAACAAGGCGAGATAGGGCAAGCCGGCGTCGGCGCCGTGGAAAAAACTGCGCCGGCGCTCCGCGTCCATCCAGAAGCGGCCCGCCTCGTCCTGCCACGCCAACATCCGCCGCGCGCGGCGGTCGGCGGCGTCGGCGAACACCGGCTCGCCGCTGGCCGCGTACAGCTCGCAAGCGGCCAGCAGGGCGCAATAGTCGTCGATGAGGTTTTCGCTGCCGTCGTCCAGATAGCGCGCATTGTATTGCTGCAGATGGGCGAAGCCGCGCCGCGCCGCGGCCAGATAATCGCCTCGGCCGAACTCTCCGTCGCGCGGCAATTCCGCCGCGCGCGCCAGCGCGGCGATCGCCAGGCCGCCGCCCTGGCGGAAGCCGGCTTGAAAACGCCCCGACTTGAGCCCGCGCTGAGTGGAATAGGCGCACAGTTCGCGCTGTTCCGGCGCCTTGCTCCAGCCGTCGAACACCGTCATATAGAAAAACCCCGACGAATGCTGCATCCGCAACAGAAAGTCCGCGCCGTGCAGCGCCTCGTCCACCATGCGCTCGTCGAACCAGCGCGGCTGCGGCGGCAGCGCCTCGCGGCCGGCCATCAGCGCCCAAGCCAGCAAGGGCGTCTGCTGCGGATTCATGAAGTTGGCGTAAGACAGGTGCGACAGGTATTTGGAACAGTCGCCGGAGGCGTCGAACCAGCCGCCGCGCACGTCCCGCCTCGCTTCGCCGCCCCACTCCGGCGCCGCGCGATCCGCCTGGTCGTAAAGGCCGCTGCAGCGCTGCGACTTGAAATAATGCAATAGGTCGGACAACATCTGCCCGCCCAAGCAGCCCGGCCCCACCTCGAACTCATGGCTGATCACCGGCGGCGCGCTGTCCCGCAGCCACAGCCGATAACGGCCCGGCCGCGTCCAGCCGCTGAAATCCGCCTGCCAGTAATGCCACTCCGGCCATCCCTCCGCCATGCCCTGCGGCTGCAAAGGAATTTCGGTCGCGGCGCGCCCCTCGGCATCCAGCAAGACCAGCGCCGTCGGCGCGGCCTGGGCCGGCGCCTGCAACAAGGCCAGCTTGGACGCTTGCGGTTCGAAACCGATGTGGTTCAGCAGAATCTTCATGGCGCGGCCCCCGTTCAATTAAATAAAGCGTTTTGCTTTAATGATGGGCAATATTTACGCGCCGCGATGGCCAGGTCAAGCCAATGACATAAAAAGATCTCGCCGTGACGCCCGCGCGCTGGATCGCCAACCGCTTCTCAGGCTTTGAGCAAAACCTCGTACTGCGGATTGAACTCGTCGAAGATCGGCAAGGCCGCCGCGCCCAGCGCCACCGTGTCGCGGCCGGCTCCGCCCAGCAGCACCCGCGGGCCGCAGCTTTGCCGGATAGACACCGGCAGCGGATGCAGCCGCTGCTCCAGCTGCTCCAGCAAGGCCGGCGGCAGAAAACCGCCGATCACCACCGCCTCGATGTCCAGCAGGCTTTCCAGGATATTGATCGCCTGGCGCAGCGGCGGCGCGGCGGTGGCCAGCCAGCGCTCGATGCCGTAGCAGATCTCCGGCGTCGGCCGCTGCAGGCTGCGGGCCGCCAGCTCCGCGTCGTCGGCCAGGCCCAGCGTTTCGTACAGCGCGCGCAGCGACACATAGCGCTCCAGGCAGCCATGGTTGCCGCAATCGCAGGGCCGTCCGTCCGGCATCACGATCATGTGGCCGATCTCGCCGGCGTTGTGGCGGACGCCCGCGTACAAGCGCCCGTCCAGGAACAAGCCCGCTCCCAGCCCGGCGCCGATGAACAGATAAACGAAGTTGCGCAGCGCGGCGGCGCGGCCGTACAGCCGCTCGCCGATGGCGGCCGCGGTGGCGTCTTTTTCCAGCAGGACAGGCAGATCCAGCCTGCGCTCCAGCTGCGCCGCCGCGTCCACCTCCTCCCAGCCCGGCAAGGTGGTGGGGCCGACCGAACTCATGCCCTCGACGCCGAAAGGGCCCGGCATCACCAGACCCAGGCCCAGCACCCGCCCCCAGTCTATGCCCGACTCGGCGCGCAGCCGGCCCACCACCTCTTCGATCAAGGGCAAGGCCAGTTGCGGATCCGGCCGCCTCACCGGCGCCTCCACTCGCGCGCGGCATTGACCGGCCAAGTCCACCGCCACCGCGATCAGCGACTGGGTGTCCAGCTGAATGCCCAGCGAGTAGGCCCCGTCCGGGTTGATGCTCAAGGGTATCGCCGGCTGGCCGCGCGCGCCCTCTCGCATCGGCTCTCCGGCCAACAGCATGCCGCCGTCCAGCAATTCCGCCGCGATATTGGACACCGTCTGCGGCGTCAAGGCGGTCAGGCGGGCGATTTCGGCGCGGGTCAGCTGCCCGTTCAGGCGTATGGTCTCGATCACCGCGCGACGGTTGTGCGCGCGGGCGTGCTCCAGATTGGTCCCCGCCACCGTGCGCGGGTCCTGGCCTGCAGGAATGGATTTCATGCCGGCAGTATGGCGAGCCGGCCCCGGGCGGACAAGCGCGTCCGCCGGCCTTGTTGCGGCGGCGGCGACAGCCAGGCGCCCCAGTCGCCGCAATTAAATAAATCAACTTGACGAAATGCCATTGTAATGATTGAATTTTCAAAAATTCTAATGGCATCGGACGCCGGCCATGCAAACCCATGATGTTGCGGGGATTTGCGCCGGATGCCCGCGTTTGACCAAGGACAGCACCGTGACTGAAGCTTTTGAATACCGCCTGGGCGTTGACGGCGGCGGCAGCGGCACCCGCGTCTGCCTGGGCGACGCCGCCGGCCGCCTGCTCGCCCGCGCCGAAGGCGGCCCCTCCGCGCTGTCGCGCGGCGTGCCGCAAGCCTGGGACGCCGTGAACGAAGTTATCGCCCACGCCTTCGCCCAAGCCGGCCTGCCGCCGGCGCCGCCGGCGCGATGCGCGATCGGCCTGGGCCTGTCCGGCGTGCACAACGCCGATTGGGCGGCCGCCTTCCGCGCCGCCGACCCCGGCTACGCCCGTCTGCGCCTGGCCACCGACGGCTACACCACCCTGCTGGGCGCCCACGGCGGCCGGCCCGGCGTGATCGTGGCGCTGGGCACCGGCAGCATAGGCGAAGCGCTGTATCCGGACGGCAGTCATCGCGAGGCGGGCGGCTGGGGTTATCCCAGCGGCGACGAAGCCAGCGGCGCCTGGCTGGGCCAACGCGCGGCGCAATACGCGCAGATGGCGCTGGACGGCCGCCTGGCCGCCACGCCGCTGACCCGGGCGGTGCTGAAACATGTCGGCGGCGACTGGCAGGCGATGATGGCCTGGAACGGCCGCGCCACGCCCACGCTGTTCGCGCAGCTGGCGCCGCTGGTGGTGGCCAATGGCCGCCGCGACTCTCTGGCCGCCGAATTGCTGCGCCAGGCCGGCCGCGACGCCTGGTCCATCGCCAAGGCGCTGGATCCGGACGAGAGTTTGCCGACGGCCTTGTGCGGCGGCCTGGGCCAGGCGCTGCGCGATTGGCTGCCGCCGGAATTCGCCGGCCGCCTCAGTTCGCCGCAAGGCGACGCCTGCGCCGGCGCGCTGCTCCTGCTGGCCGACTGACCCCCTCCTCACTCCATAAGGACATCCCATGCGCCTCTCCCCGCTGCTGCTCGCCGGCCTGCTGGCCCTGGCCGGCCCGGCCCGCGCCGACAAGATCGTGGTCGAGTACTGGACCGACTCGCTCAAGCCTCAGTTCGACGCCTACTTCGCCGCGGCGAAGAAGCAGTACGAGGCGCAGCACCCCAATGTCGAATTGCGCTGGGTGGACGTGTTCAACGAGGGCTTTGAAACCAAGCTCAACGCCACCATCGCCGCCGGCAAGCCGCCGGCGCTGATCAACCACGACGTGCCGCGGCTGTACAAATACGCGCAAAAAGGCGCGCTCTTGCCGCTGGACGGCGCGCTGGCCGCGGACAAGGCCGGCTATCTGCCCAATGCGCTGGCCGACCTCAGCGTGGCCGGCAAGCTCTACGCCTATCCCTGGTACAACAACGTCAACGTGCTGGTGCTCAACGGCGAATTGTTCCGCAAAGCCGGCCTGGACCCGGCGCGCCAGCTGCTCAGCCTGGAACAGCAGCTGGCCGCGGCCAAGGCCATCCGCGCCAAGACCGGCGTGCCCGGCCTGCTGCCGCAACTGGGCCAGATCGACGGCATCATGCTGGGCCGCGGCCTGCCCTTGCTGCAAAACGGCAAGGCGGTCTTCAACAGCCCGGCGCACGCGGCCTTGCTGCGCCAGTACGCCGACGCCTACAAAGCCGGCGCGCTGGCCAAGGAGAACCTGTTCGCCGACGACAACTACCAGGCCAGCGTCAAGCTCTACAACAGCGGTCGGCTGGCGATGATGGAGACCGCGCCCACCGCGGTGCGGCGCACTCAGACCGACGCCCGCGCCATTTTCGCGGTCAGCCGGGTGCAGCCGGCGCCGCTGGGACCCACCGGCGTGGTTCAGGGCGGCTATCAGTTCGGCTGGGCGGTGTCCAAGGGCTTGCCGGCGCCCACCCAGGTCGAAGCGATCAAGTTCGCCCGCTTCCTGACCAGCGACGCGCAGCAACTGGCGTTTTCCAAAGTCACCGGCGCCACCTTCCCCTCCACCCGCGCCGCGCTGCGCGATCCTTACTTCACCCAGGCCGGCGGCAGCCTGGTCGACGTCGCCCGCGCCCAGGGCGCCAAGGCCGCGCCGGATATTCGCACTTTCAGCCTGAGCGGCGTGCCGCGGCTGGCGGACCTGAAGAAAAAACTGGTGGACAGCGTGGAGGCGGCGGTCACCGGCCGCAAGGACGCCCAGCTGGCGCTGGACGAGGCGGCCGCCTTCTGGAACCGGCAGCTGAAGTAAGCGCGCCACGATGAAATCCAGCGCCCGCAACGCCTGGCTGTTCCTGGCCCCGGCCCTGCTGCTGATGGCGGCGTTCACCTTTTGGCCGCTGCTGTTCGGCAGCTATCTGGCCTTCACCCGCTACGATCTGCTGTCGCCGCCGCAGTGGGCGGGGCTGGAGAACTTCGACTATTTGCTGCAGGACGAGGTGTTCTGGCGCGCGCTGCGCAATTCCCTGCTCTATCTGCTGGTGGTGCCGGTCATCCAATTGGCCGCCATCGCGCTGGCGCTGCTGGCCAACCGGCCGCTGCGCGGCGTCAAGCTGTTTCGCGCCGCCGTCTATCTGCCGGTGATCACCACCGTCGCCGTGGTCGGCATCATGTGGAACTGGATGTACGCCGATTACGGCGTGCTCAACAGCGCGCTGCGCTGGCTGCGTCTGCTGGCGGCGCAGCAGGAAATCGGCTTTCTCAGCGACGAGGACATCGCGCTGTTTTCCGTGATGTTCGTCACCTTCTGGCGCGGCGTCGGCTATTACATGGTGCTCTACCTCGCCGGCCTGCAGGCGATCCCGGCGGAAATGCAGGAAGCGGCCTTGCTGGACGGCGCCAACGCCTGGCAGCGTTTCTGGCGCATCACCCTGCCCATGCTGAAGCCCACCATTCTGTTTTGCAGCCTGATTTCCACGCTGGACGCGCTGAAGGCCTTTGAGGAGGTGTTGGTGATGACCCGCGGCGGCCCGCTGAATTCCACCTATACCGTGCTGTATTACATGTTCCACCAAGGCTTCGATCAGCTGGACTTCGGCCGCGGCGCCGCCGCCGGCCTGCTCTTGACCGTGATCTGCCTATTGCTGGCCGGCCTCAACTTCCGCCTGCTGCGCCCGGCCCACCGCTAGTTTCAGGACGCCCGCCATGACCGCCGTCTCAAGCCCGCTTGCCCGCCCCGCCCGGCACACCCGTTCGCGCGCGCTGCGGCGCCTGCCGGACTATCTGCTGTTGCTGGCGCTGGCCTGCGCCGCCTGTTATCCGTTTTGGTGGACCTTGATGATCGCGCTGGGCGACGGCGAGCAGGTGTTCGACTTCCCGCCGCGCTTGCCCGAGCCCTTGTCGCTGGCTCACTTTCGCGAAGTCTGGACCCAGATTCCGATGGGGCGGTTTCTATGGAACTCGGCGCTGATTTCCGCCTTGACCACCGCCGGCACCCTGCTGGTTTCCAGCTGCGCCGGCTTCGCGCTGGCGCAGCTGCGCTTCCGCGGCCGGCAGTGGGTGTTTTACGCCATCATCGCCACCCTGCTGCTGCCCAGCGAAACCAATGTGCTCAGCAATTACGTGACGCTGTCCTGGCTGGGCCTGGACGACAGCCGCGTCGGCGTGGCGCTGCCGGCCTTGGCCGGGGCCTTCGGCATTTTTCTGATGAAGCACGCCTTCGAGGAGATTCCCGAAGAAATCGTCGCCGCCGCGCGCATGGACGGCGCCGACGACTGGCAGCTGTTCTGGCGCGTCTGCCTGCCGCTGAGCCGGCCTTATCTGGCCACCCTGGCCATCTTCACCCTGGTCTGGTCGTGGAACAGCTATGTCTGGCCCAGCGTGGTGCTGAAGAACCCGGACCTCTATCCGCTGTCCGTCGGGGTGCAATACCTGAAGGGCGCTTTCGCCACCTCCACGCGCATGGTGGCCGCCGGCGCGGTGCTGACCATCGCGCCGGTGCTGCTGGTCTTCCTGTTTTGCCAGCGCTATTTCATGCGCGGCATGGACGGCGCGGTCAAATAAGGCCGCCCGGCCGCCGCGCTCAAGCGCCGCACAGCTCGGCCAGCCGCTGCGGCTCCGCCACCAGGAAATTGCCCTCGCCCTGCAGTTGAACGATGCGCGCGTCGCGGCGACGCTCCCAGGCGTTAACCGGATACTGGCGCGCCCAGGCGCACATCAGTTGCTGGTCCTGACGGCTCATGCGCAGCTGGTAGCGCGCGTGCATGTACAAGGTGATGCGCGCCGCCGCGCCGCGTACTTCCTCGCGCGGCTGGAAACGCTTGTTGCCGAAATCCGTCACCGATTGGCATTGGCCGTACATGGTCGCCGGCTTGCGGCTCCACGCGCCGTAGGCGAAGTTGGCGCGGTCGCCGTTGACCTCGCCCACCGCCGGCACCAGATTGTTCAGATCGCCTTCCGCCATGCGGAACACCGGATCGCTGGACGCGCAGTTCTTGCGGCCGCCCTGCTGCCAGCATTGGCGCTGATGGCCCAGATTCCAGGCCGGCACCACGTGTTCCCACTCGATGCGGCTGGCGCGGGTTTCGGACTTGCGCGGCACATAGCCGCAGGACGCCCAATCCACCGCCTTGCCGCGGTAATCGCAGCCGCAATAGAAGTCCTGCTCCATGCCGGAGAACACCCGCGGCAGCACTTTCTTGGCGTTGGAAAAATCGCGGTGCCCCACTTGCTTGACGCCGCTGACCAGCTGCGCCGCCTGGACCCGGCCCGGCGCGCCGGCCTCGGCCGCGGGCCGCGTCGCCTGCTCCAGTTGGCGCACCACGGCCGCTCCGGCCTTGGCCAGGGTTTTGACTTCCGCGGATTGGCTGATTTTTGAAAATTCGGCCGCGTCGCAGCCGGCCAACAATAAAACAACGGGGAGGAGGATGGGATAACGCATGGCGGGCAGTGTAAGTACCCGCCGCGTTCACGACAATAAGATACAAAAAATATTACAAATGATAATCCATGTGAATCTCAAAAAAATACGCCAACATCATTTTGAGACAGGCAAGGGCTGCCGATGCAGCCGGACGATGGCCTCGCCGGTGGGCGCGGCCATCATATCGCGCAAGGTGTATTGGTCCAGCGTACGGAAAAACGCCGCCAGCGCCTCGTCCAGCGCGCCCTTGAGCCTACAGCCCGGCCGCAGCGCGCACGGCGGGTCCGCGCAATCTATCAACTGCGACAGTCCTTCCAGCGTGCGCACCACCTCGCCGACGCGGTAGCGCTCCGGCGCCCGCGCCAGCGCCAAGCCGCCGCCCTTGCCGCGGCTGGTCTGCAGCCAGCCCTGCTGCGCCATGAAGTGGACGACCTTGACCAGATGGTTGCGCGACACTTCGAAACGGGCGGCGATTTCGGGAATGGTGGCCAACTGCCCCTCTTCCTGCCAGGTCAGATACATCAGCACGCGCAGGCCGAGATCGGTAAAACGGGTCAATTGCATGATCTTAAAAACCTGTTCAAAGCCTCGCGAGCCAGCGCGAGACAAGGCAAAAATGGCTGAAGAAGCGAAGTGTACACATGGTACACCAGCATTCTAAAACTGTTTTCAAGGCCCTTTCCGACCCTATCGCGGACGCGCGGCGGACATTGAACAGGTTCTAAAGCCCGCCGCTCAATAGAGCGCGGGCCTTGCCGCGGCTCAGCCGCCGACGGCGTTGGAGCCGAACACCTCGAAATGCACTCGTTCCGCCGCCACGCCCAAGTCCAGCAGGCTGGCGCGCTGCGCCAGCATGAAGCCCACCGGGCCGCACAGATAATAGTCGGCGTCCGGCAGCAGCGTCATCTCGCGCAGCTGGCTCAGTTGCAGGCGTCCCTGCTGCTGATAGTCCCGGTCCAACACGTCCTCCGCGCGCGGCGCCTCGTAGCAGACATGGGCGCGCAGCTGCGCGTGGCGTTCCTGCATCTGTCGCAAACCGTCGCGCATCGCGTGCGCGCCGCCGTGGCGAGCCGCGTGCAGGTAGCGGATTTCGCGGCGGCTGCCGGTTCTCAGCAAATGCCGCAGCATGGACAGCATCGGCGTCTGACCGACGCCGGCGCTGATCAGCACCACCGGGCCGTCGCGCTCTTCATGCAGGAAGAAATCGCCCTGCGGCGCGCTCAGCTCCAGAATGTCGCCCTCCCGTTTTTCCGCGTGCAGCAGATTGGATACTCGCCCCGCCGGCTTGCCCTCGCCGCCGTCCTCGCGCTTGACCGAAATGCGCAGATATTCGTCGTTGGGCGCGTCGGACAGGCTGTACTGACGCGGCTGGGCCAGCCCCCATTCCTCGACAAAGCATTTGACCGACACATACTGGCCGGGCCGGAAGCCAGGCACCGCGCCGCCGTCGGCCGGCGCCAGATAGAAGGAAGTGATTTCCTCGCTCTCCGCCACCTTGCGCGCGATGCGAAACGGCCGCCAGCCGGCCCAACCGCCTTCGGCGTTGGCGCTGGCGCGGTACAGTTCTCGTTCCTCCGCGATCAAGATGTCCGCCAATTGGCCGTAGGCGGCGGCCCAGGCCGCTATCAGCGCCGGCGTCGCCGCCTCGCCCAGCACTTCCTGGATGGACGCCAGCAAATGCTTGCCGACGATGGGGTAATGCTCGGCGCGGATGCCCAGGCTGACATGCTTGTGCGCCACCCGGGTCAGCACCGGCGCCAACGGCGACGGGTCGTCTATGTGCTGGGCGTAGGCCAGCACCGCCATGGCCAGCGCCTGTTGCTGCTGGCCGGAGTGCTGATGCCCCTGGTTGAAGATGTTTTTCAGCTCCGGGTTATGGCTGAACATGCGGCGATAAAAATGACTGGTCAGGCTCAGGCCGTGTTGCTGCAACACAGGAACGGTGGCTTTGACCAGGGCGCGGGTTTCGGGACTCAACATGGCGGGCTCCTAAAGATGTGTGCTTAATACATTTTATTGTGGGTAAAAAACGCCGACTCGGCGCCGGCCGTCTTAAAGATGTAAAAATAATACATCTTTATGGCGATGCTGTCACCGCCGCGTAAAAATATTCCTTCCGGGTGAGCTTGACCCAGGTCAAGACCCCAACCATACCGCTTGCATAATATCTGCGCATTCTTACGGCATAACACGTCCATTCGCGGGTGGGCCAAGCAGACGAGGCGGTTCATGGCATTGGTGCTTTACGACGACGGCAATCACAAATGCGTCGCCTTCACCGAACTGGTGCAGGGCGAAGGCATACAATCCAATCAGTTCGCCATCATCGACCAAGGCGAGGGCATTCTGCTGGACCCCGGCGGCAACCTCACTTACAAGCACCTGATCGCGGAACTGGCCGATTACTTCCTGCCCTCCCACACCCGCTACATCTTCGCCTCGCATCAGGACCCGGACATCATCGCCTCGGTGGGCGGCTGGCTGCTGATCACCGACGCCCAGGTGATCATCGCCGAAGAATGGACCCGCTTCCTGCCCCACTTCTGCATGCGCGGCGCCACCGCCGGGCGGCTGGTGGCGATTCCGCCGCGCGGCATGTGGATGCGGCTGGGCGGCGCGGACCTGCAAATCGTGCCGGCCCATTACTTGCACACGGTCGGCTTTTTTCAGATCTACGACCCGATCAGCAAGATCCTGTTCTCCGGCGACATCGGCGCCTCCTTGATGGACGGCCACGCGGCCGGCCTGCCGGTCAGCGACTTCGACGCCCACCTGCACGACAGCCACATGCTCGCCTTCCATCGCCGCTATATGTCCAACAACAAAGCCTGCCGGCTGTGGGTGGACATGGTCCGCCGGCTGGACATCGAATGGATCGTGCCGCAACACGGCGGCTCCTTCCAGGGCAAGCCCATGGTGAAGCGTTTTCTGGATTGGTTCGAAACCCTGGAATGCGGCACCGATCTGATCGGCCCCGCCGATTTCACGCCGCCGCCGCGCGAGGCGCCGCGCCATGACTGACTGGCTGCCGCAGAACCCCGTCGATCTGGTCGTCGGCCTGGCGCTGGCCATGGGCCTGCTCGCCTTGCTGGCCGCGCTGCGCTGGCAGGCTCGCCGCGACCGCGCCGCGCAAGCGCGGGACGAGGACATCTCCTTGGCCGAGCCGGACCCAACGGATGCCGGCGACGCTGAGCAGCCCTATCAGGTGGACGAGCTGGATTCGCTCGCCGAAGTCGACATCTTCATCGAGTTCGGCTATCTGGAACAGGCAGCGCAGGCCCTGCGCCACTATGTGGACAGGCAGGCGCCGCACTCCTCCAAGCAGTTGCTGCGGCTGGCCGGCCTCTACCTCAAGACCGGCGCGCTGGACGACTACGCCGCGATGCTGGAACGACAGCACGATCTGGCGCTGATCGGGCGGGAAGCGCTGGAACAAGCGGTGGAAGCCGGTCTGCGCGTCGAGCGCAATCAGCTGGCCCTGCGCGTGCTGGCGGAACAAAGGCTGGGCTGGGGGCCGGAGGCCATCGGCCTGCGCCTGGGCGACGACGCACCGGAGCTGGCGGCGGAAGACGCCGAGGAAACCACGGCAGCCGTCCTCCCCGCCCATCCGTCTCAACCCTCGCCTCCCGTAGCCGGACGGCCGCAAGTCTTGCTGCACGGCTGCGCCCCGCTGTTTCCGCTGAATGAGCGGGAGAAGGACGCCATCGCCGCGCTGCTGCCCGCCGAGCGTCAGGCCAAAGTCTGGCTGCGCTGGCAAGAATACGCGGCGGCGACGGCGGCGCTGGAGCAGACGCTGACCTTGCGCCCCCACTCGCTGACGCATTTGCTGGACCTGCTGCACGCGCATTACCGGCAACGCCAGCTGCCGCGCTATGCGCGGACGCTATGGCGCTTCCATCTGGCGCTGGGCGAACACGGCGCCGGCCTCAAGGAACAATTGATCCACGCCGGCTGGCTGCTGGGCGCCCATCCGGCGCTGGACCTGCTGGCGCGACGCCCGGACAGGCCGGAACTGGAACGCATCGGCCGCAGCTTCGGCTTCAGCGGCGCGCCTCCGGCCGCCGCGCCTCAGCGCCGGCCGCTGGTGACGCGGCGGACCGAGACGGAGGCGGCCGAGAATCTGGACGCGCGCGGCGAGGCCGACGCCTACCTCAACGAAGGCCAGGTCGACATGGCGATCCAGACCTTGGAGCACGCGGTGCTGAGCCGGCCGGAGGACGCCGCCAACTATCCTCCCCTGTTGCAGCTATACCGCCGCCAGGACGACCGGGCGCGCTTCCAGTGGCTATTGCGGCAACTGCGCGGCCATGTGGCCCAACTGCCGCTGGAAGTCAGCGCGCAGCTGGCCGGCTTCGACGCCGACGCCGGCCCCGCCCGCCGGCGCATGCTGGCCGCCTGAGCACGCCCATGCCGCGCGCAGCCCCTCCCGCCCCCGATATCGCCGTGCTCGCCGTCGGCATGGACGATCGCAAGCTGGCCCTGCTGCGCATGGCCTTCCGCCTGCACCACAGCTTGCGCTACCGCTTGCTCGAATCCCCGTCCGACGAACGCGCGCCGGACCTGGCCATCGTCGATGTCGACAGCCCCGTCGGCTGGCAGGCCTGGGAAACATTCCGCCAGCGTCATCCGGCGCTGCCGGCCCTGATCGTCGCCGCGACGCCGCCGGAGCGCGCGCCCGTCCCGACGCTGGCCAAGCCGCTGCGGGTGGAGACCCTGTTTCCTCAACTGCAAGCGGCGCTGCGGCGCGCGCCCGACGCGGCAAGGGCAGCGGAAGCGCTCCCGGCGCCCGCGCCCCGGCCCGAACCGATCGCCGCTCCGGCTCCGCCGCCGTCCATGCCGTCGATCTCCATCGCCCGCTTCGACCCCCGGCGCGGCCTGCTCGGCGCGACGACGCGGCTGGCGCGCCAGCCTCGGCCGGCGCTCTTGCTGGCCGAGGGCCGGCCGCTGCTGTGGCTGCGGCCGGACCGCGCGCAAGCGCAATGCCTGCAGCCGGCGGAGCAATTGCGCGAGCTGTGCCGGCAAGACGCGCCCGCGCTGCACGCTCAAGCCGCCGGCGCCAGCGCCGGCGTCATCACCCAGCCGCTGCCGGCGCTGCTGTGGCAGTTGGCGATCTGGAGCAGCCAGGGCCGGCTGCCGGCCGGCATCGGCGCGGACACTCCGCTGCGGCTGAGGCAGTGGCCCAACCTGACCCGGCTGGCGGCGCTGCCGGACGCGACGCGACTGAGCGCGCTGCTGACCAAGACGCCGGCCACGCTGCGCATCATCATTCGGCTGCTGCGCGTCGATCCCGAACACGCCTGCACCTTCCTCTCCGCGGCCCACGCGCTGGGCCTGCTGGACTGGAACAGCGACGCGCCGCCCCTGAAAGTGATCTCCAGCGCGCCGGTGCGCCCCGACGCCGTCGCGCCCGAACGCGCCGGCCTCCTGTCCCGACTCTTGCAAAAAGTGACCCGTTTGTGAGCCTCACGACCTTCCATCATGCGCAGCCCAGATAACAAAATCCTCTTCGCGGGCCCGGTGGGCGCGGGCAAGACCACCGCCATCGCCGCCATCAGCGACATCGCCCCGATCCGCACCGACGCCAAGGCCAGCGACATGACCTTGCATCGCAAGGACCACACCACGGTGGCGCTGGACTACGGCATGTTGCGCCTGGACGCCGACACCAAGATCCACCTCTACGGCACTCCCGGCCAGGAGCGTTTCGACTTCATGTGGGACATCGTCAGCCGCGGCAGCATCGGCCTGATCCTGCTGCTGGACCACAGTCGCGCCAATCCGCTGCAAGACCTCGGCTTCTTCCTGCGCGCCTTCGAGCCGCTGCTGCGTCGCGCGCCGCTGGCGCTGGGCGTCAGCAAGACCGACCTCGCGCCGCTGTCCGCCACCGCCGTCTACGCCGACGCCCTGGCCGCCCGCGGGCTGAGCGCGCCGGTGTTCGAAGTGGACTGCCGCCGCCGCGAAGACATCAAACAGCTGCTGCTGGCGCTGCTGTACTCGATAGACCCTGGCCTGGGAGAACCGCAATGAACGAAGAACTGCGTCTGAGCGGGCCGCTTTATCCAATGGCCACGCCGGCCGGCGCCTTTTACGCCGTCGCCGGCGCGGAGGCCGACCTGACCCGCCGTCTGCTGCTCAACATCCTGCGGCTGGGCCATGCGGTGCCGCTTAGCGAACCCTTGCTCAGCGAATGGTGCGACGACGAACTGGAACAAGCGCTGGCCACCCTTTACCGCTTGCAACGGCTGGAATTCGTCCACGGCACCGCCGAGCCGCGGCCGGCCGCCGCCGGCAACCTGGAAAGCCAGTTGCCGGAGCTGCTGGCGGCGCTGTCCGGCAGCGGCCAGGCGCTGCTGGCCGACGACAACGGCCTCTATTACGCCACCGCGGGCTTCCGCCACGAAACCGCCGAGGAAATCGCCGCGCTGGCCGGCGACCTCATGTCCTTGAGCCGCCGGCATCACCTGCTGCTCAAGAACCACCTCAACCTGGGCAGCGCCGCCTGGGCCTCGGTGGATCCGGCCGGCCGCAGCCAGCTGGCCTTTTACCCCTTGCACGTGGCGCAGCAGGCCTTCGCGCTGATCATAGGCGGCGAACCGCGGCTGCAAAGCGAAGCCTTCGTCGGCCTGGTGGAGCTGCTGGTGCGCCGCTACGCCTGAACCCCGGCCGCGCGGCGGCCGGCGCATTGAACAATCCAGGAGAAACCCATGCGTGAACAAATGCTCAAATCCATTCTGAGCGACCTCAACGGCGCGTCCGCCGACATCGAAGCGTCCGCCATCATTTCCGCCGACGGTCTGACCATGGCGGCGCTGCTGCCGCAAGAGGTGGACGAGGACCGGGTCGGCGCGATGGCGGCGGCGATGCTGTCCCTGGGCGAGCGCACCGCGCGCGAACTGGCGCGCGGCGGCCTGGAACAGGTGATGGTCAAGGGAGAACACGGCTACATCCTGATGAGCCACGCCAGCCCTGACGCGGTGCTGACCGTGATCGCGCGGCGCGAGGCCAAGCTGGGCCTGATTTTTCTGGACGCCAAGCGCGCGGCGCGCAGCATTGCCGAAATCCTTTAAATCAATGGCTCAATGTCTGCTGCGCGTAGCCGGGCTAGCCGGGCAAAGGCCTTGAAAGCCGCTTCGGAAACGCCCATTCCCCCTTGCGCGTTCCGCCTTCTCGGCGGTTTCGCCTGGTCTCGCCCCGGCGCGCGAGGCTTTGAACTCGCTCCGGCAAACCGGCCTATACTTGGCGGCGTCTGGCCGGCACAATAGGGTTTTGCTTTTATGCCAGACCCGCTCCATGTGGAAAACCATACTCGCCATCTCCGTTGGCGCCGCGCTGGGGGCGCTGCTGCGCTGGGCGCTGGGCGTCAAGCTCAACAGCCTGTGGCCCAGCCTGCCGCCGGGCACCCTGGCCGCCAATCTGGTCGGCGGCTACATCATCGGCCTCGCCGTCGCCTTCTTCGCCAGCGCGCCGGGCGTGTCGCCGCTATGGCGGCTGCTGGTGATCACCGGCTTCTGCGGCGGCCTGACCACCTTCTCCACCTTCTCCGCCGAAGTCGTCTCCCTGCTGCAGCAACAGCGGCTGCTGCCGGCGCTGACCGCCGTCGCCGTCCATGTCTGCGGTTCACTGCTGGCCACCCTCGCCGGCATCGCCAGTTGGCAGTGGCTGCGCGCGCTCAAGAGCTGAACGCCGTCCAAGAACGCGCTTAGCCGTTCACACCGCCAGGCTTCGCAGCGGGGAGCGCGGCATGCGGCGGCGCGGCAACGCTTGCAGACCGTACCCGCCGTGCCGCACCGTGGATCCAACACCGCGCTAATGCGTCGCCCCGCCGGTTTCCACGATGTCCGTCGTCGCCGTCAACGCCGTTTCCAGGGCCAGCCTCAGGCCGGCGACTATCGTCTCCAAGCTCATGCTGGCCGCACCGGGATGCGCGGCGGCCTGCTCCGGCAGATACGGGATGTGAATGAAGCCGCCGCGCGCGGGCGTTCCGGCCAAGGCGTGCATCAGGCCGTAGAACACATGGTTGCAGACAAAGGTGCCGGCGCTCTGCGACACCACCGCCGGAATGCCCGCCGCGCGCAGCGCCGCCGCCTGGGCCTTGATCGGCAAGGTGCTGAAATAGGCGGCCGGCCCGCCCGGCACCACCGGCCTATCTATCGGCCGCCGCCCGGCGTTGTCCGCGATGCGGGCGTCGTCGACATTGATCGCCACCCGCTCGAGCGAAAGCTCGGGCCGCCCGCCCGCCTGCCCCACCGCCACGATCAGCGCCGGCCGCAGCGCGGCCATCTCCTCGCGCAACACGGCCAAGGCCTCGCCGAACACGCAGGGCAGCCGCCGCGCCGCCACCGCCGCGCCCGCCAGCGTCTCGCCGTCCAGCCGGCGCACGGCCTCCCACGACGGGTTCACGCTCTCGCCGCCAAACGGTTCGAAGCCCGTCAACAAAATGGTCTTGCTCATTCGCACTCCCCCTCTTCCAAGGCCAGCAGGGCGAAAGTCCCCAACCAATGCTCGCCGGTGTAATGGCCGCTGACCACGTGCGGCAGGCCGGCGTCCAGATGCGCCAGCGCGCTTTGATTCAGCAGAGGCCTCCAAGCGTCATCCGGCGGCAAGGCGGCCGTCAACTGGCGCAAACACCAGGCGCGGCTCAAATTCAGACCGATGAGGTGACCGATCTTGGGGTCCGAGCCGTCGCTGACCCGGACCGGGCTCAGCAAGGCAGCGCTGCGCGGCAAATCCGGCGAGAAGGCGCGCAGCCAGTCGCGGAACGCCTCGGCCGGCAATAGCCGGCCAAGCAGCAAGGCCTGGCATAAGCTGGGCGACAGAAAGTCGTCGCCGCTCGGTTCCAGCCGCGTCGGATAGTCCGCATCGGCCAGGAAGTAACGCCGGGCGGCCGCCTCCAGCGCCTGCGCCAGCTCGGCATCGGCGGCGGCGCGGGCGTAGTCCAGGCTCAGCAGCAAGGCGAAGGCGGTGTTGGCGTGCCCGCCGCCTCGGATCGGGTAATCCTGCAAAGGCAGAAACCTCAGCCAGCGCTGGCGGATCAAGGCCAATAACGGCTGCATCGCCGCCCGCCATGACCCGGCTTGCGGCAGATCCCAGGCCTCCAGCTCCTGCGCCAGGGCCAGCAGCCAGGCCCAGCCATAGGGCCGCTCGAAGCTGGCGCGGCCCGGCGCGGCGAAATAGTCCGCCTCCGCCTGGAAAGCCTGCGGCGTAAAATGGCCGGCGAACAGGGCGGCGATCTCGGCCTGCTCCGGCAAGGCCGGGAAACGGCGAGCCAGCCGCGCCAGCAGCCAGAAGCCGTGCACGGCGGAGTGCCAGTCGTAGCAGCCGTAGAACACCGGGTGCAAATCGCGCGGCGCGCGCGCGTCCTCCGGCCCGTTCAGCAGATGGCTCAGCAGATTCGGATATTCCCGAACCAGGCCGGCCAGCGGCAGCGCCGCCAGCTTGGATGCTTGTTGCGGATTCATGCGGTCTCCTCAACGGAACACGATGAAATACATCAATAGGATATTCACGCCCAGCAAAGCCAGCGCGGTGGGAATCTGGGTCTTGATCACCAGATATCGGTCCTTCAGCTCCAGCAAGGCCGCCGGCACGATATTGAAATTGGCCGCCATCGGCGTCATCAGCGTGCCGCAATAGCCGGAATACATGCCTATCGCCACCAGCGGCGCCGCGTCGGCGTGATGGCCGACGATCAGAAAAGGCAGCGCGATGCCGGCGGTCATCACCGGGAAAGCCGCGAAGGCGTTGCCCATGATCATGGTGAACAGGGCCATGCCGATACAGTAGATCGCCACCAGCAGAAAACGATTGCCCGGATCCACGAACAAGCTCACCGCTTCCTGCACCGCCTGGCCGGTCTTGGCGGCGACGAACACCCCGCCCAGCATCGCCAGCATCTGCGGCAGGATGGCGGCCCAGCCGATGGCGTCCACCAGACGGCGCGATTCCCGCACCGCCTGCAGCGGCGTTCCGCCGGTCAGCCTCCAGCCCAGCAGCACCGCGCAAACGCAGGCCACCGCCAAGGCGGCCAGTGTCAGATGCTTCTGATCCAGCAAGGCGAGACCGCCTATCCCCACGCCCTTCAGCGCCAAGGTGCAGGCCACGGTCAGCAGGGGAATCAGCAAGGCGGGCAGGAAGATCTTGTTGCCCAGGCGCTGGGCGGCGTCCTGCCGCTGCCCATCGCTTCTTTGGCTATAACTGCCCGGAGCCAGCAGGCCGGCGCCGGCCAATAGCGCCAGCGCGACAACGATGAGCCCCACCAGGCGGTAGGTCATCGCCTTGCCCAAGACGGCCGTCATCAAATCCCCGAACAAAAAGGTGGCGCCGAACAAGAACCAGAACAGCGCGGTGGTGTAACGCTTGAGGTTGCCGCGGTCGCGCAGCGTCATGCCCACCAGGAGCATCACCACGATGCCGATCAGATAATAAACGTCATTGATGCTGAACCATGCATTCATGCCGCGGCCTCCTGTTTCGCGCGCCAGGCGGCGATATCGCCTTGCAGGCTGGCGTCAAGCCGCGCCAAGCGCGCCATATGGATGATCAGCGCGCTGATGGCGGTGGGAATCGCCCACAGGCCGATGTGCAGCGGCTCGATATTGGCGATGCCGTTTTCCTTGAGGAAGGCGTCCATCAGCAAGACCGCGCCAAAGGCGATGAAGATGTCCTCGCCGAAAAATACGGCGATATTGTCGCAGGCGGCGGCATGGGCGCGGATGCGGTCGCGCAGGGCCTGAGGCAGCTCTCCCAGCTGATTGGCCGCGGCGCCTTCCGCCATCGGCGCCAGCAGGGGGCGCACGGTTTGGGCGTGGCCGCCCAGATTGATCAGGCCCAGCGCCGCGGTCAGCTCGCGCACCACGAAATACAGCATCAGGATGCGCGCGGTGGTGGCGCTCTTGATACCGGCTATCCATTGCTGCGCGCGCTCTTTCAAACCGTAGCGCTCCAGCAGGCCGATCACCGGCAGGATCAGGATGAAGGTGGCCAATTGACGGCTATTGAGGAATTTCTCGCCGAAGGTTTCCAGCAGCGTCCCCGGGTCCATGCCGACCGCCAGGCCGGTGCTCAGACCGGCGGCGGTGACCACCAGCAGCGGATTGAAGCGCAAAGCGAAGCCCGCCACCACGACGGGAATGCCCACCAGGGGCAGATAGGATGCAAGATCCATGCAGTTTCTCCTTTGTATGATGGAAATGGCCGCCTGCGGACGGCTCTAGTTTCCGGCTAACGCTCACAAGGCGACGATGTTTACCCCCTCCTGTTCCAAGCGTTGACGCAGCAGCCGCGCGAAGTGCAGCGCGTGCGCGCCGTCTCCGTGCAGACAAACGCTGTCGGCGCGAAGCGCCAGCTCGCCGCCGTCCAGGCAGGCCACGCGACCGCGCAGCACCAGATCCAGCGTCTGACGCAAAGCCTGCTCCGCGTCTTCGATCACCGCGCCCGGCGTTCCGCGCGGCGCCAGGCTGCCGTCGGCCAGATAGGCGCGGTCGGCGAACACTTCTTCCACCGCCTGCAGACCGTGGCGCCGCGCCGCGCGGCCGGACTCGCCGCCGGCCAGGCCGACCAGCCTCAGTTCAGGATCCCAATCCCTCACCGCGCGGGCGACGGCGTCGGCCAGCGCCGGATCGCGCGCCGCCTGGTTGTACAGCGCGCCGTGCGGCTTGACGTGACGCAGCCGCGTTCCGGCGGCCTTGGCCATGGCCGCCAGCGCGCCCACCTGGTACAACACGTCCTGGTACACCCGCTCCGGCGCGCGCTGCATAGTCCGCCGGCCGAAATGTTCCCGGTCGGGAAAGCCGGGATGGGCGCCCAGCGCCACGCCTCGCCGCGCCGCCGCCTGCACCGCCAGCCACATCTGTTCGGCGTCGCCCGCGTGCCAGCCGCAGGCGATGTTCACCGAACTGACCTGATCCATGATCGCCGCGTCGTCGCCGCAGCCCTCGCCGATATCGGCGTTCAAATCGATCTGCATGCCTGACTCCAGTCCTGTCCCTGCAAGTACCGGCGCAGACGCGCGCGCGCCGTCGCCGCCTGCTGCGCGTCCACCATCTCGAAACGCAGCTTGGCGCCCGGCCGCGCCTGCGCCAGCTTCCACAAATCCGCCTCGATCACGCAGGCGATGCGCGGATAGCCGCCCGTCGCCTGCGCGTCCGCCAGCAACACGATGGGCTGGCCGCCCGGCGGCGCCTGCACCACGCCGGGCAGCACCCCGTGGGACGGCAAGTCCCCGTCGGCCTCGCGCGCCAGCGCGTCGCCCTGCAGGCGGTAGCCCATGCGATTGCTCTGCGAGCTCACCGTCCACTCGCCTTCGCTGAAGGCCTGCCGCGCCTCCCGGGCGAATTGCCGCCACTCCGGGCCCGGCAGCGCGCGCAGCGTCGGCGACCAAGCAAGATTGCGCCGTCCCAGCCGGCCGGACAGCGCCGCCGCCGGCCCCAGCGGCAAGCGGTCGCCCGCCTCCAGCGCCCGCCCCATCCAACCGCCCAGACCGGCCTGCAGATCGGTGGCGCGCGCGCCCAGAGCCAGGGGCGCGTCGATGCCGCCGGCCAGGGCGAGATAGGCGCGCATGCCGTGGCGGCAGCCGCGCAGCAGCAGGCGCTGGCCCGCGCGCGCCGGATAACGCCAGCCGCTCCACACCGGCTCGCCGTCCAGTTCCGCGTCGAAATCCGCGCCCATCAAGGCGAACCAGCCGTCGCGCAGAAAGCAGACGCCAAACGGCCCCAGGGCCACCTCGATGCCGGCCGCATCCGCGGCATTGCCCAGCAGGCGGTTGGCCATGATCAAGGCCGGCGCGTCCAGCGCGCCGCTTTGCGCCACGCCGAGGTGGCGCAAGCCGCGCCGGCCCAGGTCCTGCACCGTGCTTTGAATGCCGGCCTGCGTGATTTCAATCATCTCCGCCCTCCTGCGGCACAAAGCGCACGCTGTCGCCCGGCAGCAGCAGGGACGGTTCCGCGCGCCGCGGATCGAATAATTTCAATGAAGTGCGGCCGATGATCTGCCAGCCGCCGGGGCTGGTCGCCGGATAGATGCCGGTCTGGCCGCCGCCTATGCCCACCGAGCCGGCCGGCACCGCCAGCCGGGGCTCGGCGCGCCGCGGCGTGGCCAGGCGCTCGGGCAAGCCGCCCATATAGGCGAAGCCGGGCTGAAAGCCGAGGAAGTACACCACGTAGTCGGCCGCGGCATGAGCGGCGGCGACGTCCTCCTCGCTCAAGCCCGCATGCGCCGCCACCGCGGCCAGGTCCGGACCGTGGCGGCCGCCGTAGCGCACCGGCACGTCCACCCGCCGCAAACGCGGCTCGGCCTCTTGCGCCGCCGCCCAGCCGCGGCGCAAGCGCTCCAGCCAGGCCTCGCCGTCGTCGGCGTCCGGATCAAAAATCAAAGTGAGATTATTCATGCCGGGCACCACGTCGATCAGCCCGGCCGCGCCCGTCAGCGTCTGCGCCAGCCACCAGATGCGGCGCTGACACGCCAGATCGGCCGGCTTCGCGCTCTCCAGCACGGCGGCGCGTTCGCCCAGCAAGTAATAGCGCATTGGGTTCGATGCCAAACCATTCTCCATATGCAACCGTCCGCCTCGCGGCGCTCGAATTTATTATTTTGCAGACAAAACATCTATAAATTATTTGTATTTATTGGCGATGTCCAGCACAAATGACGTTTTGCTATACTGGCCGGCCAGCCACCTCGTCGCCAGGCCCGTCCATGAACGCTCAACGCAATATCGTCTCCTCATCGCATCTGGTTTCGGAGCGTTGCGCCGAACTGTCCGAGTTCGAATTCGGGCTGATCGTGGCCAACAACGCCTTCAACCGCTGGATGATCCGCTGCATGGCGGCCGCGGGAGAAACCGATATGACCGCGATGGAGGTGTCGCTGCTGCATCACGTCAACCACCGCGGCCGCAGCAAGAAACTGGCGGACATCTGCTTCGTGCTGAACATCGAAGACACGCACGTGGTGTCCTATGCGCTGAAGAAGCTGGTGAAGATGGGCTATGTCGGCAGCGAAAAGGTGGGCAAGGAGGCTTTGTTCGCCACCACCCAGGCCGGCGTGGAACTGTGCCAGCGCTACCGCGACGTCCGCGAGCAATGCCTGATCAACGCGCTGATAGACAACGGCGGCCAACAGGCCGATATCGGCGACAACGCCCAGTTGCTGCGCATGCTGGCCAGCTTGTACGACCAGGCCTCTCGCGACGCCGCCTCCATGTAAGAAGCGCTTCAAAGTCCGCGGCGCTTCAGCGATACGGCGTTGAAAACCCGTTCATAAGAGAGCCGGCGCGGCGGCCGCGGACCAGCCCTCTTCCTCCTCTCGCGCCGCCGCTTCCCATCGGTGCGCACGCGCGCCGACCGCTCCCCGCCCCGCCTTGCGCGCGCCGGCCGCCGCCATGGTCAAGCCAATAGCAAGCCCATGGAAATTAGGCTATTCATTTATTATCAAACTTTCTCATCTAAAATAAACATTCGATATAGTTGTCAAAAACATTGAATAATTTCGAATGGGATGATAAAAACGCCATACACCGGCACATAGACCGGTGAACTTCCGCCCGTCGGCGGGCGCGCCGCGACGGGCAGGCTCCGGACTCAAGCGCGGCGCCGGCTCGCCGCTCGGGCCGGAGATGTCGGCGGCGGCGCTTGATGGGGACCATTAGCCGCATAGTTACCATATTCATCAGCCGGAACCGCCATGAGGTCGAATACCGCCAACCGACAGTTGCTCTTTGTCGTGCTGCCCTTCCTGCTCATTGTCGTCATGCAGGTGGCGCTAAGCGCGTTCAGCCTCTACGTGGTGTCCACCGCCCGCGCCTACGTGGCGGGGGAAGGCCTGTGGTCTAAAGCGCAGAAGGACTCCATCTACCACCTGACCCGCTACGCTCAAACCGGCTCCGACCACGACTTCCAACGCTATCGGCTGGCCATCTCCATCCAATTGGGCGACCACCGGGCGCGGCTGGCGCTGGACCGCAAGCCGCCGGATCTGGACACCGCGCGCCAAGGCTTTCTGGACGGCGGCAACCACCCCGACGACATCGAAAACATCATCCGCGCCTATCTGTGGTTTCACCACGTCAGCTATCTGGCCGAAGCCATCCGCTATTGGAAAATCGGCGATTACTACCTGCAGGAAATTCAGACCATAGGCGAGCAATTGCGCCAAGGTTACGCCGACGGCTCCTTGAGCCAGGACGACAAGGCCGCCCTCACCTCGCAGATCGCCGAGATCAACGAAGCGGTCAAGGCGCCGGCCCAGGGCTTTTCCCGCGTGCTGGGCAACGCCTCGCGCGAGGTGAGCCAGGCGGTCTGGCGCGTCAATCTGCTGGTGGGCCTGCTGCTGGTGCTGCTGACCATTTTGCAGATCCGCCGGCTGATCCAGGCCTCGGACAATTACAAGGCCGCCTTGCAGGCGGAGCAGCAACGCGCCGAGATCACCCTGCAATCGATAGGCGACGCGGTGATCACCCTCAATATGCAAGGCGCGGTGATCTATCTGAACCACAGCGCCAAGCGCATGCTCAGCCACCTGGAGACGGAAAGCCTGGGCCTGCATTTCGACGAATTGCTCAGCCTGATCAAACAGGGGCAGGACAAGGACAGCACGCTGAGCTTCGCCGAGCTCTGCCGGCTGGACGAAAGCAGCCGCACCTATCCCAAGCTGAACATGCTGCGCCACAACGCGATTCCGCTGCAGGTCAGCCTGGTGGCCGCGCCGATACGCGACCGCCGCGGCGAGCAATACGGCATCGTGCTGGTGCTGCACGACAACACCGCGGAACAGCAATACATCAACGAGTTGTCCTGGCAGGCCAGCCACGACGCGCTGACCGGCCTGCTCAACCGCCGGGAGTTCGAAACCCGCGCCATCAAGGCGATCAAGCAGCTGGGCCAGGCCGAGGCGTCGCTGGCGCTGATGTTCATCGATCTGGACCAGTTCAAGCTGATCAACGACACCTACGGCCACGCCGCCGGCGATGAACTGCTGTGCCAGATCAGCCGTTCGGTGGCGCGGCGGCTGCGCGCCTCGGACACGCTGGCGCGGCTGGGCGGCGACGAGTTCGGCGTCTTGCTCGGCAACAGCTCGGTGGAATCCGCCATCGCCAAGGCCAATAATCTGCGCCAGGCCATCATGGAATGCAGCTTCCAGTGGGAAGGCAACCAATTTTCCATCAGCGCCAGCATCGGCCTGGTCTGCGTGTCCGACGCCGACACCTCGCTGGCCGAGGTGATGCGTTCGGCCGACATCGCCTGCTATATGGCCAAGGAAAAAGGCCGCAACCGCATCCAGCTCCACATCCCGCACAATTCCGAAGTGTCGGCGCGCTTTCACGAAATGGACTGGGTGCAAAGGCTGCGCCAGGCGCTGCGCGACGACAGCTTCACCCTCTACGCCCAGGACATCGTCCCGCTGGCCGCCCATCCGGAACGCGGCCGCTATGTCGAAGTGCTGCTGCGCCTCAACGCCGACGACGGCAGCCAGGTGCCCCCCGGCTTGTTCGTGCCGATCGCGGAGCGCTACGGCCTGATGACCGAAATCGACCGCATCGTAGTGGAAAAAGTGTTTCAGGAGCTGGCCTTGCTGCGCCGCGCCGGCAATCAGGACATCCGGCATTGCGCGATCAATCTGTCCGGCTCCACCTTGTGCGACGACGGCTTCCTCGCCTTCGTGCAGCAGCAGTTCCAGCGCAGCGGCGTGCCGCCGGAGCTGATCTGTTTCGAGATCACCGAAACCAACGCCATCGCCAATCTGGAAGCCGCGCAACGGCTGATCCACGAGCTGCGCCGGATCGGCTGTCTGTTCTCCTTGGACGATTTCGGCACCGGCATGTCCTCCTTCGCCTACCTGAAGCACTTGCCGGTGGACTTCCTGAAAATCGACGGCAGCTTTGTCCGCGAGATGGCGACGGACCCGATAGACCACGCCATGGTGGAAATGATCAACCACATCGGCCACGTCACCGGCAAGCGCACCATCGCCGAATTCGTCGACACGCCCGAGATCGTGGCCGAACTGCGCAAGCTGGGCGTGGACTACGCCCAGGGCTTCCACCTGAGCCGGCCGGAGCCCTTCGGCTTCCGCCACGCGCATGGAGACCGCCGAATGCGACAGCAATAGGCTACCGGCCTGGTCGTCAGGCCGGATCTGGGCGGCCGGGAGGCCGCCGCGTCTGGCCGGCTTGGCCCGGCTTTGCTTCTAAGGAAAGGGGACACCATGAGTAAAGAGATCGGTTTTGTCAGGAGCGGCCCGCTGATGGACCTCCACAGCTATCCGGAATGGACGCGGGAGCTGGTGCGCCATTGCGACGCCTTCAAACGCCAGGTGGTGGAACACGAGTTGTTCCGGCAAATGCGCGACGGCGTGCTGCCCGCCGCCATCCACCAGGCCTTTCTGCGCGGCGGCTGGCCGGTAATCGAACAGTTTCCGCAATACATGGCCAAAAACCTGCTGAAAGTGCGCTACGGCCAGCATCGCGGCCATGATATGGCGCGCCGCTACCTGATCCGCAACATCCGGGTGGAGCAGAACCACGCCGACCACTGGGTGCAATGGGCCGCGGCGTCCGGCGTGGACACGGACAGCCTGCTGCGCAACCCCCAGGCGCTGGAAACGCTGAGCCTCAGCCACTGGTGCCATCAGGTTTGCGAGCGCGAATCGCTGGAGGTGGCGATGGCGGCCACCAATTACGCCATCGAAGGCGCCACCGGAGAATGGTGCGCCGCCGTCTGCTCCAAGGAGGACTACGCCCGGCAGTTCCCCAAGGAAAAGCGCGCCAAGGCGATGAAATGGCTGGCGCTGCACGCGCATTACGACGACGAACACCCCTGGGAGGCGCTGGAAATCATCGTCACCCTGGTGGGCGAAAATCCAAGCGCGCAGCAAGTGGCCGAGTTGCGCCACGCCATCTGCCAAAGCCACCGCTACATGCGCCTGTTGCTGGATCATTATATGAGCCAGCCCGCGCCTGAGACTTGCGCGCGCGTCTGCGCCGAGCCGGCGCTGGCCTGAGGATCTGTTCAAGGCCTGGCAAGAGGCGCGCGCCTGCGCCGCATGGGCGTGACGCCTAAAACAAACCACCCCGCAAGCCAACGCTTGCGGGGCGGTTTTTTAACGTCGACGGCCGGCTCAGCCGCGCAGGCGACGCAGCACTTCGTCCTTGCCGATCAAGGCCAGCACCGCGTCCACCGACGGCGTCTGAGTGGTGCCGCACACCAGCACGCGCAGCGGCATGCCCAACTGGCCCATCTTGATGCCCTCTTCCGCGCAGAAAGGCTTGAACAGCTCGTGGATGCCTTCCGCGGACCAGGCGTCCAGCGCCGCCAGCTTGTCGGCGAAACGGCCCATGCGCGCCACGCTGTCGCCGGACAGATGCTTGTCCACGTCGGCCGCGGCGGCCTCGCGCTTACGATAGAAATAATCCACTTCCAGCGCCAGCGCGTTCAGGTCCTGCACCCGCTCCTTGACCAGGGCGATCACCTCCTCGATGGCGGGCCCGCCGGCCAGCTCGACGCCGGCGGCGGCCAGGCGCGGCGCGATCAGTCCGGCCAGGCGGCCGTTGTCCGCGCTCTTGATGTGCTGGGCGTTCAGCCACATGAATTTTTCATGGTTGAAGCGGCTGGCGGACGCGCTCACCGCTTCCAGGCTGAACCACTCGACGAACTGCTCCATGGAGAAGAACTCGTCGTCGCCGTGGCCCCAGCCCAGGCGCGCCAGATAGTTGAGCAGCGCTTCCGGCAGAATGCCCTTGTCGGCGTAGTCCACCACGCTGACCGCGTCGCGGCGCTTGGACATTTTCTGGCCATCCTCGTTGAGGATCATCGGCAGATGGCCGTACACCGGCAGCGGCGCGTTCAAGGCCTTCAGGATATTGATCTGGCGCGGGGTGTTGTTGACGTGGTCGTCGCCGCGGATCACATGGGTGATCTGCATGTCCCAATCGTCCACCACCACGCAGAAGTTATAGGTCGGGCTGCCGTCCGGACGGGCGATGATCAGATCGTCCAGTTCCTGGTTGGCGATCTCGATGCGGCCCTTGACCGCGTCGTCCCAGGCCACCACGCCGTCCAGCGGGGTCTTGAAGCGCACCACCGGGGTCACGTCCGCGGGGACGGCCGGCAAGGTTTTGCCGGCTTCCGGACGCCAGCGGCGGTCGTAACGCGGCTTCTCGCCGCGCGCTTCCTGCTCCGTCCGCATCGCTTCCAGCTCTTCCTTGCTGCAATAGCACAGGTAGGCGTGGCCGGAGTCCAGCAATTGCCGGATCACGTCCTTGTAACGGTCGAAACGATGGGTCTGGTAGAACGGACCTTCGTCGTAATCCAGGCCCACCCAGTGCATGCCGTCCAGAATCGCCTTCACCGACTCCGGCGTCGAGCGCTCCAGATCGGTGTCCTCGATGCGCAGCACGAACACGCCGTCGTTCTTGCGGGCGTAGGCCCAGGAAAACAGCGCGGTGCGCACGCCGCCGATATGCAGATAACCGGTGGGACTGGGAGCGAAACGGGTACGGATCATGGTGACTCAGGCTCGAAAATCGTGAAACGGCTATTGTACGCCGGCTGGCGAAGCGGCAGCAAACCCCAGGGTCTGTTGAGCTTTGTTTTTCCGCCGGGGAAAAACAGAGTTCAACAGACCCTAATCCGGCCAGCGCCGGTGCAAGCTGGCCGGCACCAGGGCCTCCGGCTCGGTCAGCGTCTGCCCTTCCAGCAGAGCCAGGGCCAGGTCCAGGCTGCGCGCCGCCATTTCGCGGCTGTCCTGCACGATGGCGTCGACGCGCAGCGGCAGGCAGTCCAGCAAGGAGTGATCGTCGAAGGTCAGCAGGCGCAACGGCGCGTTGGCCAGGCCGCAATGCTGATTGAGAAAGGCCAGCGCGCCCTCCAGCAGCGACACCGAGGCGGTGAACAAAGCCTGAGGCAGGCGTTGATGCTGTTGCCGCCATTGCTGCATCAGTTCGAAACCGGAACGGCGCAGGTAATCGCGATGGCACACCCAGCCCGGCCCTTCCTCAACGCCGTGAAGCGCCAAGGCCTGACGATACCCTTGCAGACGGTCGCGGCTGGGCGACAGCTCGGGCTGGCCGCCGAAGAACACCACTTCGGACACGCCCTGCTCCAGCGCGTCGCCCACCAGGCGCTCCACGCTGGCGCAGCCGTCGGTCACCACCGACGGGATGCCGCTGCCGTCCACCCGGCGGTCGACGAAGACCAGCGGCAACCGCCGCACCCATTTCTGGTAGGACTTGGCCTCGTGCGTGCACGGCACCACGATCATCGCGTCCACCTGCCGCGCCGCCAGATGCGCCATCACCTCGGCCTCGCGTCGCGGATCTTCGTCGCTGGTCACCAGCAGCATCTGGTAATCGCGCTGGCGGCACAGTTCCTCCATCGCCTGGGCCAAGGCCGCGTGGGCGGAGTTGGTCAGGTCGGGAATCACCAGCCCCACCGAGTTGCTGCGCCGCGAGCGCAAGGAGCGCGCCGACTGCGACGGGTTGAAATGCTGCTCGCGCGCCACCTTCTCCACCCGCTCCACCGTGGCCCGGGAAATGCGGTAGCGCTCGGCATGGCCGTTGAGCACCATGCTGGCTGTGGTGCGCGACACGCCGGCCAGTTCGGCGATGTCGTCTATGGTCAAACGCTTGTAGCCGCTCATCGACAGCCTATTCCTCATGCGGCGGCGCCATGCCGCCGCGGACTCGATTGCAAAACAGCCCCGGCCTGCGCAAGCGCGGGACGGGGCCGCCGATTGCCGGCCACCTTACCTCAAGCCGGCCCTCATCGCCAGAGCGAGACCGGTCTTCAGGCTTACTGCTTGACCAGGTTCAAGGGCACCGGGATGAATTTCTCCACCTGCTGGCCGTCGATCAGCTTCTTGGCGGTCTGCACGCCGTACTGGCCGATCAGTTCCGGCTGTTGCTGCACGGTGGCGGCCAGGCCGCCGGCCTTGACCGAGGCCACCGCGTCGGCGGTGGCGTCGAAGCCCACCACCGCGACGTTCTTCAGGCCGGCGGCCTGGATCGCCTTCAAGGCGCCCAGCGCCATTTCATCGTTGTGGGCGAACACGCCCTGCACGTCCTTATTGCCCTGCAGGATGTTTTCCATCACCGACAAGCCCTTGGCGCGGTCGAAATCGGCCGGCTGCTTGGCCACGATCTTGACGTCGGCCTTGCCGTCCGCCACCGCGTGGAAGCCCTGACCGCGCTCGCGGGCGGCGGAGGAGCCGGGGATGCCTTCCAGTTCCACCAGCCGGCCCTTGCCGCCCAGCTTCTGCAGCAGGAAGTCCGCCGCCATCTTGCCGCCGGCCACATTGTCGGAGGCGATGTGGGCGCTGACTTCGGCGCCGTTGACGCTGCGATCCAGCGACACCACCTTGATGCCCTTGCTCACCGCTTCCTTCACCACATTGGCGACGGCGGAGGAGTCGGTGGGATTGATCAGGATCACGCTCACCTTCTTCTGGATCAGATCCTCCACGCTGGCCTGCTGCTTGGCGGAATCGTCCTGCGCGTCCACGGTGATCAGGCGCACGCCCTCCTTGGCCGCCTCGTCTTCCGCGCCCTTGCGCAGCGAGACGAAGAACGGATTGTTCAGCGTGGACACCGCCAGGCCCACCACCGGCTGGCCGGCGGCCGCGGCCGGCGCGCTGGCGCCGGACGAGGCGCCGTCGGCCGGACCCTGCTTGGTGCAGGCGATCAGACTGGCCGCGATGACACTGAAAACCAAAGGCTTGATTAAGCGTTGCATATCGGAACTCCCCCTAGTGTGATGAAAGCGCTGCATATTGAAACTCCCCTAGTGTTATGGTCGCTTGCGCTGTTGTCCCGCCGCTGGCGGGCCGCGCTCTGAACCTGTTCACGATCTGTCACGCATCGACGACACGGCCTTGAAAACGGCTTCAGAATGCTGGTGCGACATGATGCGCGCGCCGCGTCCTCAGCCTTTTTCGTCTCGTCTCGCTCGCGAGATCGTGAAAACGTGCTTACTTCTTGCCGCTGCGGTCCAACAGCACCGCCAGCAGAATCACCACGCCCTTGATCACCTGCTGATAGAAGGACGATACGCCCAGCAGATTAAGGCCGTTGTTCAATACCCCGATCAGCAAGGCGCCGATCAGCGTGCCCACGATCCAGCCGCGTCCGCCGGTCAGGCTGGTGCCGCCCAGCACCACCGCGGCGATGGCGTCCAGCTCGTAGCCGGCGCCGGCGGTGGGCTGCGCCGAATTCAGCCGCGAGGTCAGCACCGCGCCGGCCATCGCCGACAGCGCGCCGGACAAGGTGTAGACCCAGATCTTGACCCGGTCCACCTTGACGCCGGACAACCGCGCGGATTCCTCGTTGCCGCCGGTGGCGTAGACATGGCGGCCGAAAACGGTTTTCTTCAGCATGAACCAGAAGCCGGCGAACATCAGCAACATCCACACCACCGGCACCGGCACCACGCCGGCCACATAGCCGCCGCCCAGCATGGAGAACATATCGCTGCCGAAGCCGGTGATCGGGCTGCCGTTGGACGCCACCAATGACAGGCCGCGCAGAATGGTCATCGACGCCAGCGTGGCGATGAAGGGCGCCACCTTGCCCTTGCTGATCACCAGACCGTTGCAGCAGCCCATCAGCGCGCCGGACAGAATGCCCAACAGCGTGGCCAGCAGCGGATCGACGCCGGCTTGCAGCAGCATCGCGGTCAGCACCGACGACAAGGCCAGGATGGAACCCACGGACAGATCGATGCCGCCCAGCAGGATGACCAGGGTCATGCCGAAGGCGATCAAGGCGTTGATGGAGACCTGGCGCATCACATTGAGCAGATTGCCCATGGTCAGGAAGTCGGCGCTCATCACCGACAAGCCGGCGCAGATCGCCAGCAGGGCGATGAAAGGCCCGAGTTTTTGCAGCGTTGCTTTTTGTTGCGGGGTCATCTTGCTTACCGTTTCCCTTGCTTGCGCCCGATGGGCGCGACCTGAATATTCAATGCGCGGCGACGCTCAGTCCGCCGTCGCGCCGGCCGCCGCGGCCATGATGTCTTCCTGCGTCGCCGCGCCGGCCTCGAACAGCCCGGCCCGGCGCCCCTCGTGTATCACCAGGATGCGGTCGCTCATCGCCATCACTTCCGGCAATTCGGACGACACCATGACGATGGCCGCGCCGGCGGCGGCCAGTTGATTGATGATGTGGTAAATCTCGGCCTTGCCGCCCACGTCGACGCCGCGCGTCGGCTCGTCCAGCAACAGCAGCTTGGGCGGCTCCGCCAGCCACTTGGCGAACACCACTTTTTGCTGATTGCCGCCGGACAAGGATTTGACGTCCAGTTCCGCGTCGCGGGTGCGGATGCGCAATTGCTCGATCAGCCGTCGCGCCTCCTCGTTCTCGGAACGGCGGTTCACCACCCCCAGCCGCGCGTGGCGGCGCAGATGCACCAGGGTGGCGTTCTCCCGCACCGACATGCCCAGCACCAGGCCCTGGCTCTTGCGGTCTTCGGTCACGTAGGCGATGCCGGCGGCGATGGCGTCGCCGGGCCGGCGGATGTCCAGCTCCGCGCCGTCCAGCCTCACCCGCCCCTGCCGACGCGGCCGGACGCCGAACAAGACATTGAGAATCTCGCTGCGGCCCGCCCCCATCAAACCGGCCACGCCCAGCACCTCGCCGGCGCGGACCTCGAAGCCGATGTCCCGGATGCGGCCATCGTCGGCCAGCCCTTCCACTTCCAGGCGCACCGCGCCGGGCGCGGACGCGCGCTTGGGAAAACGGTCGCCGATCTCGCGGCCCACCATCAGCCTCACCACCTCGTCGAAATCAGTGGCGGCGATCTGACGCTCGCCGACGAAGCAGCCGTCGCGCAGCACGCTGATCTTGTCGCAGACGCGGAAGATTTCCTCCATCCGGTGCGACACATAAACAATCGCCACGCCGCGCCGCTTGAGCTGCTCCATGAAGACGAACAAGGCTTCGATCTCGCGCTCGGTCAAAGCCGCGGTCGGCTCGTCCATGATCAGCACCTTGGCGTTCAAGGACATGGCCTTGGCGATTTCCACCATCTGCTGCTGGCCGATGGACAGCTTGCCGGCCTCTGCTTCCGGGTCGATCTGGCCGGCGCCCAGCTGCTGCAAAATCTGGCTGGCCTCGCGCCGCATGCCGGCGCGCCGGATCACGCCGAAGCGGCTATGCTCGCGTTCGCGTCCCAGAAACAGGTTTTCCATCACCGACAGCTGCGGAATCAAATTCAGTTCCTGATGGATGATGGCGATGCCCTGGGCTTCGGCCTCGGTGGTGGAGCGTATCGTCGCCGGCCGGTCGTTGAGCAGGATCTCTCCGGCGTCGGCCTGATGGACGCCGGACAGAATCTTCATCAAGGTGGATTTGCCGGCGCCGTTCTCGCCCATCAAGGCATGCACTTCGCCGCCCGTCACGGTGAAATCCACCGCCTCCAGCACCTTGACCGGGCCAAAGGCCTTGCTGATGCCGCGCATGCTTACCTTCATCGCCCGTCCCTTCAAAAGATCACGCCGGAATACAGGATCACATTGGCGTACGGCGTGCATTCGCCGGTGCGGATCACCGCCTTGGCCTCGCGGCAGCGGCGCTTGAACTCCTCGTGCGGCGCGTATTCCACCGCCACGCCGTGCGCGGCCATATCGTTGGCCAGCACTTCCACCGCCGGGCTGTGCTGCAGGCATTCGGAGGCGAACAAGGCCCGCTCCGCCTTGAAGTCCGCCAGGATGGAGTCCAACACGCTGGGAAACTCCGGCACGCCCAGGCGCAGGCTCAGGTCTATGCATTCGACGCCGGGCGGAATCGGCAGGCCGCAATCGGCGATCACCAGACTATCGGTGTGGCCCATGCCGGCCAATACCCGCGCGATGTCGCGGTTCAGATGTCCCAGCCGCTTCATGCCTGTTCCTTCAGCATCTGTTGCAGCGCGGCCAGCGACGGCATGCCGCTCTGCGCGCCGGATCGCGTCACCGACAGCGCAGCCGCGGCGCAGGCCAAGGCCATCGCCGCCTCCAGGCCCTGCGGCCAGAACGCGGCCAAGGCGCCGTTGAAGGTGTCGCCGGCGCCGGTGGTGTCCACCGCGGACACCACAAAGCCGGCTTGATGATGCAGGCTGCCGTCGGCGCGGCAGAAATAAGCGCCGTCCTTGCCGCGCGTCATCGCCACCCGTCCCGGCAGTTTGCGCATCAGCGTTTGCCAATCGCCCTGCTCGTCCAGCGCCTGCGCCAGCTCGTGTTCGTTCGGCGTCAACAAGGCGGTCCGTTCCAGCAGGCTGGACGGCAAGGGGCGGGCCGGCGCCGGATTCAGCAAAAAGGGCTTGCCGTGGCGTTGCGCCAGCTCGGCCGCGCGCTCCACCGTGGCCAGCGGCACCTCCATCTGCGCCAGCACCACGTCGGCGTCGCGGAAGGCTTGTTCGTCCTGATCCAGATGCTCCGGCAGCAACTGATGGTTGGCGCCGGGCACCACCACGATGGCGTTGTCGCCTTCGGCCAGGGTAATCGTCGCCAGCCCGGTGGCCACGTCCGCCTCGCGCAAGCGGCCGATGTCCACGCCCTCGGCCCGCAAGGTCTCCTTGAGCTGGGAGCCGAACATATCGCGGCCCACGCAACCCAACAAACTCACCTGCGCGCCCAGGCGCGCGGCGGCCACCGCCTGATTGGCGCCCTTGCCGCCCGGATAGGACGCAAAGCGCTTGCCAAACAAGGTTTCACCCAGCCGTGGATAGCGCTCCGCTTCCACCACCAGATCCATATTGACACTGCCCACCACCAGGACCCGGGTCATAATTTCCTCATCGTGATCAAACGACGCCGCGGCCAGCCCGGCGGCGCCAATTGCTAAAACGTAATCAGCTGACGCTTTATAGCAGAGCCGCCCACGCGCCGGAAGCGATAAACTCAATCTGTTCAGCAAATGCAACAGTCCGCGCCAAGCCCTTCGGCGGCGCTTGACGCCGGGCGAGCTTCAATGTAGCGGCAAAACTACAGACGGGCCGCGCCGCCCGGACGCAAAAAAAGCTCCCCTGGGGGAGCTTTCTTTTTCCTGCCGCCGCGGGGCCTGTGGCCTACCCGCGTCCGCGTCTTACTCGTCCAGCACCGCGGAGGTGTAGACGTCCTGGACATCGTCCAGGTCTTCCAACGCGTCCAGCAGCTTCTGCATGCGCGCGGCGTCGTCGCCGGACAGTTCGGTCTCGTTCTGCGGCTTCATCGTCACTTCGCCCATCTCCGCCTTGAAGCCCTTGGCTTCCAGCGCGTCCTTGACGTCGGAGAACTCGTACGGACCGGTGATCACTTCGATGGAGCCGTCGTCATTGGCGACCACGTCCTCCGCCCCGCTTTCCAGCGCGGCCTCCATCAAGGCGTCCTCGTCCACGCCCGGCGCGAACACCAGATAGCCGCAATGGCTGAACTGGAAGGACACGCAGCCGTCGGTGCCCATATTGCCGCCGTACTTGGAGAAAGCGTGGCGCACGTCGGCCACGGTGCGGGTCTTGTTGTCGGTCAGACAGTCCACCATCACCGCCGCACCGCCGATGCCGTAGCCCTCGTAGCGGCATTCCACGTAATCGACGCCGTCCAGCTGGCCGGTGCCGCGCTTGATCGCGTTCTCGATATTGTCCTTGGGCATGGACTCGGCCTTGGCCTTGTCCACCGCCAGGCGCAGGCGCGGGTTCATATTGGTGTCCCCGCCGCCCATCTTGGCCGCAACGGTGATTTCCTTGATCAAGCGGGTAAAGATCTTGCCACGTTTGGCATCCTGACGACCTTTGCGGTGCTGGATGTTAGCCCATTTACTGTGACCTGCCATAGTTGCCTCTGTCTGTTGTCCGGTCCACTGCGGACCTTTCAGTCAAAATTGGCGCTTATTTTAGCAGAACTTGAATCTGGACAGGAATGGCGGCCGCCTACTTGGCCTTGAGCATGGCCAGCATCATCTCGAAACCGGCCTGGTACATCTGCTCCAGCACCGGCACCATCATCGGCAAAGTCAGATAGATGCTGATGAAACCTATCATCAGGGTCAGCGGAAAACCGAAAGTGAAGATGTTGAACTGCGGCGCGGCGCGGGTCATCACCCCGATCGCCAGGTTGGTGATCAGCAGCGCCGCGATCACCGGCATGGCCAGCCAGACGCCCCACTCGATCAGATGGCCGCCCCACAGGGCCAGCGCCTTGATGCCCTGGTCCGGCATGCTCATGCCTATCGGCAGCACCCGGTAGCTTTCCACCAGGGTGGACAACACCACCTGGTGGCCGTCGAAGGCCAGAAACAATAGAAAGGTGAACAGGGTCAGCAGCTGCGACACCACCGGCACCTGGGCCGAGTGCATCGGGTCGAAGAACATGGCGAAACCCAGACCGGTTTGCGAGCCCATGATGAAGCCGGCCACTTCCACCGCGGAAATCACGATGCGCATGACGAAGCCCATCGCCAGGCCGATCAACAACTGCTGCAACAGGATGGCGATGCCCTCGGCCGACACCAGCGGCACCGCGGGCAGCGGCGGCAGCAAGGGCGCCAGCATCACGGTGAGGATCAGCGCGAAGCCGGCCTTGAAACGGCGCGGCACGCCGCGATAGGCGAACACCGGCTCCACCAGCAGCAGGCCGACGATGCGCGCGAACGGCCAGACGAACATGGCCACCAGCGCGTTGATCTGCGCGTCGGAAATGCTCAGCATCAGCCGATCACGTGCGGAATGCTCTGGAACAGCCGCGTGGTGTACTCGATCAGCGTGTTCAACATCCACGGCCCGGCCAGCACCAGCACCAGGAACATCGCCAGCAGCTTGGGAATGAAGGTCAGCGTCATCTCGTTGATCTGAGTCGCCGCCTGCAGCACGCTGACCAGCAGGCCCACCAGCAGCGACACCAGCAACACCGGCGCCGCGACGATGATCAGGATGTACAGCGCGTTCTGCACGATATTGATGATCAGCTCCGGACTCATGCCGCCCGCTCCTCGCCTAAAACGCCGGGCCCAACCCGGCGACGTTTCCAGTCACAAGCCATCATGCCGCCTCAGCCAGTATAGAAGCTCTGCACCAGCGAGCCCATCAGCAAGGTCCAGCCGTCCACCAGCACGAACAGCATCAGCTTGAACGGCAGCGAGATGGTCACCGGCGACACCATCATCATGCCCATGGCCATCAGGATGCTGGCCACCACCAGATCGATGATCAGGAAGGGAATGAACACCATGAAGCCGATCTGAAACGCGGTTTTCAGCTCGCTGATCACATAGGCCGGCACCAGGGTCTTCATCGACACGTCGGCCTTGGTTTGCGGCTTTTCCGATTGGGAAATCTCGATGAAGAAGGCCAGATCCTTCTCCCGGGTCTGGCGCAGCATGAAGGCCTTCATCGGCTTGCTGGCCTCGTCCACCGCCTGTTGCAGCGTGATCTTGTCGTCGGAGAACGGCACCCAGGCCTTGGCGTAGACCTGATCGAAGGTCGGCCCCATCACGAACAGGGTCAGAAACAGCGACAAGCCGACGATCACCTGGTTGGGCGGCGACTGCATGGTGCCCATCGCCTGGCGCAGCAAGGACATCACGATGATGATGCGGGTAAAGGCCGTCATCATCAGCATCATCGCCGGGATGAAGGTCAGCCCGGTCATGAACAGCAACATCTGCAGGCTGAGGGAGTAATTCTGCCCGCCGCCGGCCGCCGGCGTGCTGCTCATCATCGGCAGGCCGCCGGCCGCGTCCGCGATCAAGGGCGTCGCCAGCAAGGCCAAGGCGCCGTATCGGAGACAGCGCTTCATCGCGGCCCCGCCTTGTCCTTGCGGTTCTTGTCCATCGCCGCCTTCAACCAGCGCGCAAACGGCTCCGCCGCCGGCGCGACCTCGGTTTCCGCGCCTTCCGGCCGCGGCAGCTTGCTCAGCAGATTGACTTGCTGCGGCGTCACGCCCAGCACCAGCCACTCGCCCTCCAGCTCCACGATCACCACGCGCTCCTTGGGCCCCACCATGGTGCCGCTCACCACCTTCAGGCGGTTGGACGCGCCCAGCATGCCGCCGGACAGCCGTTTGAACAGCCAGGCCATGCCGACGATGGCGCCCAGCACCACTGCCAGGCCGAACAAAACCTGCAGCAAACTCATGAACGGCGACGGCGCGGCCGCCGGCGGCGCGGCGGTGGCCGCGGCGGCCAGACTGGACGCCGCCAAATAAAAAGCGCCCTGCACTGCACGGCGCGTCATCGCAAACATGGCTGACCTCGTCATTTTTGCAGGCGGCGAATGCGCTCCGCGGGCGTGATGATATCGGTCAGCCGGATGCCGAACTTGTCGTTGACCACCACCACCTCGCCCTGGGCGATCAGGCAGCCGTTGACCAGCACGTCCATCGGCTCGCCCGCCATGCCGTCCAGTTCCACCACCGAGCCCTGCGCCAATTGCAGCAGGTTGCGGATGGCGATCTTGGTGCGCCCCAGTTCCACGGTCAATTGCACCGGGATGTCCAGAATCATGTCCAGATTCTGCGGCACGCCGGCGCCGGACGTGCTCGCGCCCAGCTCCTGGAACAGGTTCTGCGCCGGCACCGCCTCGGGAGCCGCGTCCACCACTTCCTGCTCGGCCATCGCGGCCGCCCAGTCGTCCATCGATATCTCTTCCTCGCCGCCGGCCCCGCCGGCGGCTGCCGCGGCGGCGGCCGCTTCGGCCTCCATCTGCGCGGCTTGCAATTCTTCTTCGCTCATTACTCTTTATCCCCCAGAGGCTCGTGAAAATCATTCGCGCCGGCCAACACTTGCTCCACCTTCAGCGCATAGCGCCCCTGCACGGTGCCGTAGCTGGCTTCGAACACCGGAATGCCCGACACATCGGCCTCCACCCGTTCCGGAATCTCCAGCATCACCACGTCGCCGTTCTTCAAATTCAGAATCTGACCCAAGGTCACCTTGGTCTGGCCCAAGGTCGCCACCAGCTCCACTTCCGCCGCCTGCACCTGATGCGTCATCAGGTTGACCCAGCGGTTGTCCACCTCGGTGCGGTCCGCCTGCATGGTGCTGGACAGCATGTCGCGGATGGGCTCCACCATCGAATACGGCAGACAGATATGGAAATCGCCGCCTCCGGCGCCCAGTTCGATATGGAAGGTCATCGCCACCACCACCTCGGTGGGCGTGGCGATGTTGGCGAACTGGGTGTTCATTTCGGAGCGCAGGTAGACGAACTCGATCGGGTGCACCGGCTCCCAGGCCTTCTGGCATTCGACGAACACCACGTCCAGCAAACGGCGGATGATGCGCTGCTCGGTGGGGGTGAAGTCGCGTCCTTCCACCCGCACATGGTAGCGCCCGTCGCTGCCGAACAGATTATCGACGATCAGGAAGACCAGATCCGGGTCGAAAATCAGCAGGCCGGTGCCGCGCAAAGGCTTGACGTGCACCAGGTTGAGGTTGGTGGGCACCACCAGGTTGCGGATGAACTCGCTGTACTTCTGCACCCGCACCGGCCCAACCGAGATTTCCGCGTTGCGGCGGATGAAGTTGAACAGGCCGATGCGCAGATTGCGCGCGAAACGCTCGTTGATGATTTCCAGCGTCGGCATCCGGCCGCGCACAATACGCTCTTGCCGGCCGATATCATAGCCGCGGACGCCCTGCGCGTCCCCGCCGCCGCTGTCATCCTCATCCTCCCCGGAGACGCCCCTGAGTAGGGCATCTACCTCTTCCTGGGAAAGAATATCGTCGCCCATGCCGCTTACTGCTTCTGGATGATGAAGGAGGTGAAGAGCACGCTTTCCACCGGCTGCTCCTCGCCGGCGTCCATCGACTCATTGATGATCTGCTTGACCTGGGCTTTCAGCCGCACCTTGCCGTCCGGCGTCGCCAGCTCGACCGCGGACTTGGACGACAGCAGCAGGATCAGCGCGCTGCGAATCTTGGGCGCGTAATCGGTGAATTTCTTTTTGGCTTCCTCGTCGGCCAGCTCCGCCTGCATGTCCACTTGCAGCAAGGAGCCGTCGTTGCCGGCCAGATTCACCACGAAAGTGTCCAGCTTTTCAAAGATCGGCGGACCTTCTTTTTTCTTCTTGGGTTTTTCCTTGGTCTGCTCGGCATGTTCGCCGGCCGCCGCCGGTTTATTCATATTAGTGAACATGTAAGCGGCCAAGCCCCCCACCGCGGCCAACACCAGAACCAGCAACACAATGACGATCAGCATCAATTTGCCGCCGCCCCCTGCTTTTTTCTCTGCTTTTTCCGCTTTTTTATCTTCTGCCATATACCTGCCCTGTTCACTGGGTGTTCATAGTGAAATCTTAAACGATTTCTTCACTATATTTTCTAATTTTAGATGCCAATTGAACAGGGGAGATTATCACAAATGATCAGGCGAAAATGCTGAGAATGCCTCGAGCGGCCTTGATGCTGCTCAATGCATCCATCGGCTCGGGCTCGGCGCTCTCGTTCTCGCGCTGCGATTGTCCGCGCTGAAACGCCTGCTGTTGCTGTCCGGATTGTCCGCTGGACACTTGCGCGTCGGTCAGCTGAATGCCGCCGGCGGCCAACATGGAAGACAGACGGTGCATATTGTTTTCCAGCGCTTCGCGCGTGGCCGGCACCGCCGCGGCGAACAATACCTGGGCCTGGTCGTTGCCGTTCATCTTCAGCGTCACCTCGATCGGCCCCAATTGCGGCGGATTCAGCTGGATCTGCGCCTTGTCGGCCTTGAGGCTGACCATGCCCATCACCTGCTCGCTCATCGCCTTGGCCCAATTGGGATCGGTCACCGGCTGCTGCACGGTGAACACCGGCGTGGGCGCCGTTTGCTTGACCGCCAGCTGTTCATGCCCCTGGAGCGGCAAAAACTGCGGCAGGACCTTGCCGTCTTCCGGCAAATTTTGCTGCGCCTGCAGGGGCAGGTTGCGGGTCTTGCCAAGAGCGGCGGGCAGGGTCGCGGCGACGTCCGGCTTGAGATCCACCGGCTTGGCGCCGGTCGGCAAGTCGCCGCTGGCCCGCGGCGCGGTCATCGCCTGCTGCTGGACGGGCTGCTGCGCGGCGGCCATCAGCGGCATGCCCGGCAAGGGCGTCGCCTGCGCCTGGCCGTCGTCGCCCTTGGCCGGCTTATCCTTGTCCAGGCCTGCGTCCGCCAGCGGATCGGCGTTGGCGCCCGGCAGGAAGGAGCTGCCCAGGGCGCTCATCTGCAGACCCAGCAGGCTGGCGAACAGGTCGCCGGCGCCGGTATCGCCGGCAGTGGCCAGATTGCCGCCCGGCATATTGGCTTTGCCGCCGACCGGATTGGCCGCGGCTGCGTTCACAGGTGTCGTCATGGCCGACTCTCTACAAGTAAGACGCAGACAATAAAGCAACTAGCGTGCCAAGCGCCGGCCTTTGAGCAAGACCTTATTCCTCGCCGTGGGTGCTGTCCCAGAAACGCCGGGTGGCGAATTCGTCGCTGGCCTTTTGCTGCAGCCGCGCCTCGCGCACGGCGGCGCGCTCCTGCTCCCGCTGCAGCAGTTTTTCATAGGCCTTGAGCTTTTTGTATTCATGCTGCCAGGCCTGACGCTCCAGCAAGAAACGCTGGGTGCAGCGCTCCACCTCGCCCTGCTGTTGCACCATGGCCTCGTCCAGACGGGCGAGAAAACGCTGAAAATCCTGATACTGCAAAGCGCTGATGCCCTGAGCGCCGCGGCTGGTCAGCCGTTGCCGGTACTCGCCGCGAAACGCGTCCAGCTGCTCCTGACGCGAACGGGCGTCCGCCAGACGGCCTTGCGCCAGCCGCATGCGTTCGGCGGCGGCCTTCTGCTTGTCCTCGGCCAAGCGAATCAACAACAGGTATTTGCTCTCCGCCACGGCTCAGCCTCAGGACAACACGCCCTGCAATTGTTCGCAGCTGGACGGAAAATCCTGCGACTCATGCATAGGCTGGGTCAGAAAACCGACCATGGGCAGCTGACGCCGCATCGCCTCGTCCAATACCGGATCCGAGCCGGGCACATAGGCGCCGACGCTGATCAGATCGCGGTTGCGCTGATAGCGCGAATACAGCTGCTTGAATTGCCGGGCCAAAGCCATCTGCGACTGCGGCACCACGTCCACCATCACCCGGCTGATGGACTGCTCGATGTCGATGGACGGATAGTGGCCGGATTCTGCCAGTTCGCGCGACAGCACGAAGTGGCCGTCCAGAATGGCGCGCGCCGAGTCCGCGATCGGATCCTGCTGATCGTCGCCCTCGGACAGCACCGTGTAGAAGCCGGTGATGGAGCCGCCGCCCTCGGCGGCGTTGCCGGCGCGCTCGATCAATTGCGGCAGACGCGCGAACACCGACGGCGGATAGCCCTTGGTCACCGGCGGCTCGCCGATGGCCAGCGCGATCTCGCGTTGCGCCATCGCGTAACGGGTCACCGAGTCCATCAGCAGCAATACGTCCAGGCCCTGGGCGCGGAAATACTCGGCCAGCGCGGTGGCGTAGGCGGCACCGTGCAACCGCATCAGCGGCGGCATGTCCGCCGGCGCGGCCACCACCACCGAGCGGGCGATGCCCTCGTCGCCGAGAATGTTTTCGATGAAATCCTTGACCTCGCGGCCGCGCTCGCCGATCAGGCCCACCACCACCACGTCGGCCTTGGTGAAGCGCGCCATCATGCCCAGCAACACCGATTTGCCCACGCCGGAGCCGGCGAACAGGCCCAGACGCTGACCGCGCCCCACCGTCAACAGGCCGTTGATGGCGCGCACGCCGACATCCAGCACATCGCGCACCGGCGATCGGTCCAGCGGGTTCATCGGCTGGCTGTGCAAGGGAAACCAGGCGTCGGGATGAATGTCGCCCTTGCCGTCCAGCGGCCGGCCCAGCGAGTCCAGCACCCGGCCCAACAGGCTGAGCCCCACCGGCACCATGCGGCCGGACGCGCCGTCGCCGGCGGCCTGGGCCCGGGTCTTGCCGAATTGCGGCGGGTGCTGCGGCGTCAGCGGCATCACCGGCGTGCCCGGCAGCAAGCCATGCACATTGCTCAGCGGCATCAGAAAGACTTTGTCGCCGGAAAAGCCCACCACCTCGGCTTCCACCAGGCGCTTATCCGCCAGGGCCACCTGGCAGGCGCTGCCCACCGGCAGCTTGAGGCCCACCGCTTCCATTACCATGCCGGTGACGCGGACCAGCTTGCCGCAGGGCTGCCACAGCTTGGCGGCGCGCGCGCTGTCCGCGCAATCGCGCAGCCAGGCGCGCTGGCGCTCAATCAGCGGCGGGCTCATCGTCCATTCCCAAGGCTTTGCGCATGGCGGCGATGCGGGTGTTCATGGTCAGATCCAGCCGCAACGCCGCGGTGTCTATCACGCAGCCACCGCGCTCCACTTCCGGATCCTCTATCCATTGCCACTGGGTTTCCGGCGTCTCCTGAGCCAGAAACTCCCGCGCCACGGCCAGATCCGCCGGGTTCAAGCGCAGCCGCGCCTGAGCCAGCGTGGCCGGCAAGTCCTCCAGCGCCTCGCGCAGCAACTCCTGAATCAACAAAGGATTCTGCCGCGCCAGCCCATGGCTCAACTGGCCGGCGAGCTCCAGCGCCAGCGCCAGCCAGTCCGCCGACAATTCGGTTTCAAAACGGGAAATATCTTGCGCCAGCCCTGCCGCCAGCGCTTGCAGCGGCTGCCAGGCCGCGGCGAAGCGGGCCTCCTGCTCGGCGCGCACCTCGGCCAGACCCTGCTCGCGCCCGGCGGTCAAACCTTCTTGATAACCGGCGGCGCGGCCGGCTTCCTCCCCGGCCTCATGACCGGATTGCCAGGCTTCCTGATGGATGGCTTCCAGCTCCGCCGCGGTGGGATAACCGCTGACCGCGCGCTCGTTTTCGGCCCCGCCGGTTTCCGCTTCGGGCTCGGTCGGGGCCGGCTCGGCGGCGGACTCCGCCTGCGCCTGCTCCTGCTGGCGGCGGCGCTGCTGCGCCAGCTCCATCAGTTGCACCGGCGTCAGTCTCTGGGTCAGGCCGTCCAGCGCGTTGGGACTCCAACTGCTCCAGCCCTCCAGCTCCTCGCCGGGGATGATGGGATTACTCGACGAGGCCTTCATCACCGCCCTTGCTGCCTAGCACGATCTGGCCGTCGTCGGCGAGCTTGCGCACCACCTTGAGGATTTCCTTCTGCTCGGCCTCCACTTCGGACAGCTTGACTGGGCCCTTGGACTCCAGGTCGTCGCGCAACATTTCCGCGGCCCGCTGCGACATATTGCGGAAGATTTTGTCCTTGAGCTCGGCGCTGGTGCCTTTGAGCGCGATGACCAGAGAATCGGACTGCACTTCGCGCAGAATCGTCTGGATCGAACGGTCGTCGATTTCCAGGATGTTCTCGAACACGAACATCTTGTCCTGAATGCGCTGAGCCAGCTCCGGGTCGTACTCGCGGATGTAATTGAGCGCGGCGGCCTCGACGTTGGAGCCCATGAAGTTGAGGATTTCCGCGGTCAGGCCAATGCCGCCGGCCGCGCTCTTCTTGATGCGGTCGGAACCGGACAAGAGCTGGGTCAGCACGTCGTTCAGTTCGCGCAGCGCCTGCGGCTGCACGCCCTCCAGCGTGGCGGTCCGGATCAGCACTTCGTTGCGCATCCGCTCCGGGAAGAAGGACAGAATGGAGCTGGACAGATCCGGCTCCAGATGCACCAGGATGGTGGCGATGATCTGCGGGTGTTCGTTGCGGATCAGGTCCGCGGCGGAAGAAGGGTCCATCCACTTCAGGCTTTCGATGCCGCTGTGGTCGTTGCCCTGCATGATCTTGTCCAGCAGGTTGGCCGCCTTGTCCGGTCCTAGCGCCTCGATCAGCACATTGCGCAGGTATTCGTCGGACGCGCCGATGCTGGCGCGCGCCGCGCACTCGCCCTTGAATTCGCTGACCACCTCGTCGATCTGTTCGTAGCTCAGATTATTGATCGCCGCCATCGCCAGTGAAATTTTCTGCACTTCCTTGGGACCGAGGTATTTGAACACCTCCACCGCCTCGGCCTGTCCCAGGCTGAACAGCAACACCGCGCTTTTGCGCACTCCGTTCTCACTCATCGGCGCTTATCCATTCCTTGATGATCTGGGCCGCCATGCGCGGATCGGATTTCACCATTTCACGCACCGCTTCCAGATTGGTGGTGTATTGCCGCATCTGCGCTTCGCGCGGATCGCCGCCGCCCGCGGCGCCGCCGGCGTGACCGGCCGCGCCCTCCTCGCCCTCTTCTCCGGCCACGCCCAGCAGGCGGCCGCCCGCGGCGGCGGCCTGCGCCGCGGCCTCTTCTTCGCTGCCCTTGGCCGGCGCCGGTGGCTTGACCAGATCGCGCATGATGGGCCGCACCACGCCGAACAGCAGGTAGAGCACCGCGATGGTCAGCAGGCCGTATTTGATCAGGCTGGAGCCGTTGCTGGCCACGTAGTCGGTGACTTTTTCCTGCAGCGTCGCCGGCACTTCGGCGTCGGCGAAGGCGGCGTTGACCACGTTCAGGGTGTCGCCGCGCTGGGTGTTGAAGCCCATCGCCTCCTTGACCAGATTATTGATCTGCTGAACCTCCTGCGGGGTCAGCGGCGTCGGCTTCATTTCGCCGTTCTTGTCCGGCATGCGCCGGTAATTAACCACCACGGCGGCGGACAGGCGCTTGACGCCGCCCTGCGGCATCTTGGTGTGCTGGATGGTCTTGTCGACTTCGTAATTGGTGGTGATGTCGCGTTGCAGCGTGCCGGACGCGCCCATGGTCTGGCCGGACAGCGTGGCGGTGCCCGGCGCGGCGCCCGGCGGCAAGGTGATCGGAGCGGAGGCGGCCGACGGCGGCTGATTGGACAAGGCCCCCGGCACGCCGGACGGCAACGCCGCGCCGTTGTTCAGCTTTTCACTGATCTGCTGGCTGCGGGTGGAGGACGGATTGGGGCTGGAATTGGGCTTGAAGGTTTCCGAGGTCTGCTCCACCTCGGCGAAATCGACGCTGGCGGTGACCTGGGCGCGAGAATTTCCCTTGCCGAAGATCGGCTCCAGGATATCTTCGATGCGCTTGACGTAGCCCTCTTCCACCTGGCGCACATAGCCCAGCTGGCGCTGATCCAGGCCTGAGTTCTCGTCCGGCCCGTTCTGTTTGGACAGCAAATTGCCGTCCTGATCGACGATGGTGACGTTCTTGACCGGCAGATTGGGCACCGAGCTGGACACCAGGTGCAAAATGCCGGCGATCTGCCCGGCGTCCAGCATGCGGCCGCGGAACAGGCTCAGCATCACCGAGGCGGTGGGCTGCTGCTGTTCGCGCACGAAGACGCTTTGCTTGGGAATGGCGATATGGACGCGGGCGGTCTCCACCGAACCCACCGCTTCAATGGTGCGCGCCAGCTCGCCCTCGATGGCGCGCTGGTAATTGACTTGCTCGGCAAACTGGCTGATGCCGAACTTCTGATTGTCCATCAGTTCGAAACCGACGCCGCCGGCCTTGGGCAGGCCTTGCGCCGCCAGTTTCAGGCGCGCGTCGTAGACCTTGTCCGAGGGCACGGAGATGGTGCCGCCCTCGCCCAACTGATACGGCACGTTCATCTGCTGCAGCGAAGCGGCCACCTGCCCGCCGTCGCGGTCGGAGATATTGGAGAACAGGACTTTATAGCTGGGCGTGCGGTTCAACACCACCGCGCCCACGATAACAGCGAAAATGGCGGCTACCGCCGCGAGGAACAGGACTTTTTTATTGTTGGGAAGCGCTTTGAAGCGATCGGACGCTTCATTCATGCGGCTTCGCCAAACGGGCGTAGCGTTTTCTTCTGCCAGGTCAGCCATACAGTGGTTTTAGGTTCGAGCCCACCGCCGCCGGCTGGTCGGGTCCGGCAGCGCTAGACTTGGGTATTCATGATTTCCTGATAGGCGGTGACCAGCTTGTTGCGCGCCTGAACCATGGTCTGGAACGACAGGCTGGCTTTCTGCAGCGACACCATCACGTCCTGCAGGTTGACCCCCTCGTCACCCAATTCAAATTGCTTCTGCATCTCCTGCGAAGTCTGCTGCGCCGAATTCACCTGCTCCAAGGTGGACTTTAGCACAGCGGAGAAGTCCACCTGGGACGCTTCCGGGGCCGTAGCGGCGGGCTTGCCCGCGGCCAGGGCCGAGGCGGTGCGCAGCTCGCCCAACAGTTGATCGATATTTGGCACTGACATGGTTACTCCAAGCCATTTCCATCTGGAACCTCCTGACATCCGTCGGCTGCGTCTTCATCACGGTAACGCTGCAATTTATAGCGCAAGGTGCGCTCGCTGATGCCCAGTTTTTCCGCGGCCAGCTTCTTGACGCCGCCCACTGCGGTCAAGGTTTCCAGAATATGGCGTTTCTCTAGCGTTTTCATGTCGGTTTCATCCGACACGGAATAGTCTTTTTCAGACGCTGTCCGGGTAACCTGAGCCGCGCCGGAGTCGTGATCCAGCAGCAGGTCGGCGGCAAAAATTTCCGCCCCGGCGGCAAGAATCACCGCCCGCTGCACCACATTCTCCAGTTCGCGGATGTTACCCTCCCAACTATAGGCCGTCAAATGACGTTCCGCATCCTCGGACAGGATCAGATTGCCTCTTCCGGCGGCCTCTGCGTACTTTTTAAGCATGATTCGTGCCAGCGGCAGAATATCGTCGCGCCGCTCGGCCAGCGCGGGGATGCGCATCGGGAACACGTTCAAACGGAAATACAGGTCCTCGCGAAATTGCCCCGCGTCCACCGCGGCCTGCAAATCGCGGTTGGACGTGGCCAGCACGCGGATGTCCAGCTTCAGGGTGCGCGTGCCGCCGACGCGCTCCACTTCCCGCTCCTGCAGCACGCGCAGCAGCTTGGCCTGCAGCGACAACGGCATCTCGGTGACTTCGTCCAGCAGGATGGTGCCGCCCTGCGCCTGTTCGAACTTGCCCGGCAAGGCCTGGGCCGCGCCGGTGAACGCGCCGCGCTCATGACCGAACAAGGTGGACTCCAGCAGGTTTTCCGGGATCGCCGCGCAGTTGACCGCGACGAAAGGCCCTTCGCAGCGCTTGGAGTGCCGATGGATGTAACGCGCCAGCACTTCCTTGCCCACGCCGCTGGGGCCGGAGATCATCACGCTGACGTCGCTGCCGGCCACGCGGCCGGCCAGCGCGAACAGCTGCCGCATCGCGGCGGACTCGGCCACCACCTCGCCGCTCGTCTCGCTGGGCATGCGCAGCAAATGCTTTTCCACTTCGGCGATCAGGCTGGCCGGCTCGAAAGGCTTGAGCAAGTAATGCGCGGCGCCCGCGCGCAGCAGTTCAATCGCCCTTTCGATGACGCCGTAGGCGGTCATCAGGATGAAGGGCACGCCGGGATAGCGTTTTTTCGCTTCCTCGAACAACGCGTAGCCGTCCATCGGCGCCATCTGGGCGTCGGATACGATCAGCCCCACCGGGGCTTCTTTCAATTTGGCCAGGGCCGCGGCGCCGTCGCCGGCCTCCAAGGTGGGATAACCGGCCAGGCTTAGGGTGTCGACGATGGCTTCGCGCAGGTCCGCGTCGTCTTCCACCACCAGAATAGGGAGATACTTCATGTCTTCTTGTTCTATCAGAGGGTTAAGCCGAGCCGCCGGCTTGTTGTTGCTTTTGCGTGGCCAGCACCGACAAACGCGTGGCGATGCTTTCCAAGGCCAGCACTTCGTGCGCGCCGCCCATGGCGATGGCCTCCTTGGGCATGCCGAACACCACGCAGCTGGCTTCGTCCTGGGCGATGTTCCAGGCGCCGGCCTGCTTGAGCTCCAGCATGCCGCTGGCGCCGTCCCGCCCCATGCCGGTCAGGATCACGCCGATGCAGTTCTTGCCCACCAGATTGGCGGCGGAGCGGAACAGCACGTCCACGGACGGGCGATGCCGGTTGACCGGCGGCCCGGCGTGCAGGCCGATGGCGTAGCCTATGGTGGGCGCCGGCTTGATCAGCAGATGGGAATGGCCGGGCGCAATGTAGACGGTGCCGTTTTGCAGCCGTTCATTGTCCTCGGCTTCCTTCACCGTCAGCTTGCACAAGGTGTTCAGACGCGTGGCGAAGGAATGGGTGAACATCTCCGGCATATGCTGGGTGATCAGGATGGGCGGCATCGAGACCGGCAGCGCGGTCAGCAAGGTGCGCAGCGCCTCCGTGCCGCCGGTGGAAGAGCCGATGACGATCACCGCCTGGCTGGCCAAGGGCACTTTGCCGGCCTGCTTGGGCAAGATAATGTCGGCGTTGTGGCTGGGCACTACGTCCAGCGGCTTCTTGGCCGCGTTTCCCCTCGTCAGCTGCCCCATACGCGTCCTTGGCTTTCTCTGGTTATTGTAAAAACAGCCCGCGCGCGCGGCGCCGCCGCGTCAAACGGCTTCATGGCGCCGGCTCCGTTTCGGCGTCCGCGATGCGGGCCAGCCAGGCGTCGCAAGCCGCCTCCACCAGATCCAGCACGGTGTCGAAACCGCCTGCTCCGCCGTAATAGGGATCGGGCACGTCGCGGGCGGCGCCGGACAGCGGCTCCAGCAGCAAATGCAGCTTGCTCCGATAGGATGGCGGACATTGGGTATTTAACAAAGCCAAATTTTGCCGGTCGGCCGCCAAAATCCAGTCGAAACGCTCGAAATCGCGCGCCTCCACCTGTCTTGCCCGCAAATCGGACAGGTCGTAGCCGCGACGCAGCGCCGCCTGACAGGTGCGCCGGTCCGGCGCTTCGCCGACATGGTAGCCGTGCGTGCCCGCCGACTCCACTTCAATCCGCGCCTCCAGGCCCGCGCGCTTCAGCTTGGCGCGCATCACCCCTTCCGCCGTTGGCGACCGGCAGATGTTTCCCATGCAAACAAATAAAATGGACAAGCAATCGTTCTGGCTCATGGACGGCTTCGGCTCTCTATTTTTATTCAGTATGGGATTCAGGCACCCACTCGCCCCGATCTTATCACTTCCGCCGCCGGCTACGCGCCCGCGAGAAAGGCGCCGGCTATTTTCCCTCCGCCCCCGCGGCTAACGCAGCGCCGGCAAATCCATGCCGGCCAGATAGCCGGCCGCGATGCAGGCGCTGCGCGTCGAGTCGAACAGCAGGCCCACTCTTTCCGCCTCGTCGGCCAAGCCCTCCTCCGCCGCCAGCGCCAAGCGCTCCAGCCCGGCGCAGGATCCGCCCAGCGCGCTGAAGCCCAGGGTCAGCGCGGCCCCCTTCAGATTGTGCGAATGGCGCCGCACCTGATCGCGCTGACCTGCCAGCGCGGCGGCCAGCAGTTCGTCGACCCGGCCCACCTTGCCGGCGAAGAATTGCGCCACCAGCTCCCGGTATTTTTCCAGGGTCAGCATTTCGGTCATTTTTTCGATCATCGCCACGTCCAGCAAGGCCGGCAGCAAGGTGGGCTCGGCGTTCGGCTCCCGCGCCGGCCCATTGCCGAACTGACGCTCCAGCATGGCGTGAAACTCCGTCACATGCAGCGGTTTGGCCAGGAAATCGTCTAGGCCGCCGGCCAGAGCCTTGTCCCGCGTTTCCGCGAGGACGTCCGCCGTCAACGCGACGATCTTCATCCCCGGCGTCATCGCGCGCTCGCGCAAATGCCCGGTCGCCTCGATGCCGTCCATCGCCGGCATGTGCAAGTCCATCAAGACCAAATCGAAGGGCTGCCGGGCGGCCGCCTCCACGGCTTCCGCGCCGTCCTGGATCACGGTGACCAGATGCCCTTGCTTTTGCAGCATCGCCTGCATGTATTTGCGATTGATCGGATTGTCGTCCACCACCAGGACGCGCAGCTGACGCTCCAGCCCCGCCGGGTCCGCTTCCGAGCCCGTCTTGGCCCGGCCCTCCGGCGCGTTCATCGCCTGCAAAGGCAGCGACAGCACGAAGACGCTGCCGGCGCCCAGCGCGCTGTGCACGGTGATGTCGCCACCCATCAGCTGCGCCAGGTTCTGGGAAATCTCCAGCCCCAGGCCGCTGCCGCCGTACTGACGCACGGTGGAGCTGTCGCCCTGGGAGAAACGCTTGAACAAGCGCGCCAGCGTGGCGTCGTCCATGCCGATGCCGGTATCCCGGACCGTGATCCGCAGCACGGCGCCGGCTTCCGCGCCCGATTCCGCGGCCTCCGCCTGTATGGTCACCGCGCCGATCTCGGTGAACTTGATCGCGTTGCTGAGCAGATTGAGCAGGATCTGCCGCAAGCGGGTGGGATCGCACAACACCCATTCGGGCACGTTCAAATCCAGCGCCATGCGCATGGCCAGCCCTTTGGACACCGCTTGTCCGCGCATCAGGCTTTCGCATTGCAGCAGCAGTTGCCGCAGATTGCACACCGTGGGCAGCAGATCGAGCTTGCCCGATTCCAGCTTGCTGGCGTCCAGCACGTCGTTCAACAGGGCCATCAGGTGGCGGGCGGATTCTTCGGCGGTCTTGATGTAATCGGCCTGCACCGGCGTGGGATTGCAATCCCCCAGCAAGGAGAGCATGCCCAGCACGCCGTTGAGCGGGGTGCGGATTTCATGGCTCATATTGGCGAGAAACACGCTTTTCGCCATGCTGCCGGCCTCGGCCTGGACCCGGGCCTGCTCCAGCACGTCGGTCAGTTCCTCCAGTTCGTGGCGCCGGCGTTCCAGTTGCCGCAGCTGCCGCACCACGATGGTGGCGAAGCCCAGGATCAGCGCCCATTCGAAGGCCATCAGCCAATTGCTGACCACGATGTGCTGCTGCATGCTTTTATTGCGCGCGTCCACCTGTTCCGCCATGCGCTGGTTGGCCACCAGCGACAGGTCGTGCAGCGGACCGCTCAGCAAGTCCAGTTCGGTGTCCAGCCGCCGCAGGCCGTCCAGTTCCAGCTCCGCGCCCGATTGGCGGCCGAAATAGGCGTCGGCCTTGCGGATGAAGGCGTCCAGTTTGGGCCGGGCCTGCTGGTATTCCTGGGTGCCGTCCAGCAGGCTGGAATACAGGCCGTGGTCGACCACGCCCACGCGGCTAACGAAGATGTCGTAGCGCTCCTGCAGTTCGGCCCGGTCCTGCTCATGGTTCAGCACATGTTCTATCGTCGTCTGCAGCCGCATCGATTCGGTTTCGAGCTGAAAGTAGGCCCATACGATATTGTCGCCTTCGTAGCGCGCCGCGGTGTTCAGCATGTCCGCCTGCCGCACCTGGATATAGGCCACTCCGGCGAACACGCAGGCCAGCGTCGCCCCGATCAAGATCAGGCTGCGCCAGGCGGAATAGCTTCGCTGCGGCGTCTTCATCGCGCTCAATGCACCTGCAGGGATTTGAGTTGCCAGGCGGAACGGTTGTAATACAGCTCCGAACGCAGCTCTTCTTGCGAATCGTAGGGGTAGACGATGAACAAGGGCCCTTTTTCCCGCACCGGCATCGGTTTGCCGTTCATCTGAGTCGCCAGGATCACGTCGAAGCGGCTGGCGTCGTCAAAGGGGATATCGGTCTTGTAGTCGTTCAGCGCCACCGCTTTCAACAGTTTGCCGTGGGCGCCGGCGGCGGCCAGCACATCGCGCAGCAAGGGCCCCGAAAAGCGGGTCAAGCCCGGGTACCACGGCGTGTGGGTGCTGAAACTGCGCTGAGGCAGTTTGGCCAGCATGGCCATGTCGAAGGCGGCGACGTCGCCCTGGTTTTTTTGGCCGACGTTGCCGCTGATCACCAGCACCGCCTTGCCGGCGGGCTTGGCCAAAGCGTCGACCGCCGCGGCTAAGGGCGCCGCGGCGGCCAGGCCGAGCAGCAACAACAGGATTCCAAGTCGTTTCATGGTTTTCTCGCTTAGGTGTGCGCTGCAATGAATACCCAATCCCGCGCCGACTGCGGCACGCCTCCGCCGCAATTCGCCAGCCACTCGGCGAAGGAGGCCTCGTCCACCGGCGGGGAGATCAGGGAACCTTGGGCCGCCGATACGCCGAATGCCTGGCACAAGCCCCACTCGGCCTCGGAAGCCACGCCCTCGGCCACCACTTTCAAGCCCAACCGGCGGCCCAATTCCACGCTGGCCAGGAAAATGGAGCGGTTGGTGGCGTTGCTCGCGGCGTCGATGACGAAGCCCTTGTCGATTTTCAATTCGGTGAACGGGATGCGCGCCAGCCGGTCCATGCTGGCGAAGCCGGTGCCGAAATCGTCAATCGCCAGGCCGGCGCCTTTCAGACGCAAGCGCGTCATGATTTCCAGCGCCGAGGCCGGGTCCGCCATCACGCCGCTTTCCGTGACCTCGAACGTCACCCGGGACATCTCAAGATCGGCTTCGTTCGCAATCGCGACCAAAGCAGCCACCAGGCTGGAGTCCTTCAGGGATTGCATGGAAAGATTGACCGACATGTCCAGACGCTGCCGCCCGTCCAGGCGTTTGAGCGCTTGCGACGCGTCCGCGAACAAACGCTTGGTCATCTGCGTGATCAGGCCGCTTTGTTCCGCCAGTTCGATGAACTGCAACGGCCCGAGCAAGCCCAGCTGCGGATGCAGCCAGCGCGCCAGCACTTCCACGCTCAACACCCGGCCGCTGGCCACATCCACCTGCGGCTGAAAAAACGGCACCACCTCGCCGCGCTCTATGCCCAGGCGCAGTTCCTCGCTGTTGATCCGTTCCAAAGGCAGGCACACCGCCTCCCCGGGCGCGACGGGCGCGGCCAGCATCGCCAGCAATTGCTCCGGATCCACCGGCTTGGGCAAGACGCCGCACAAACGCAGCGCGTACATTCGCGCCAGATCCGCCACGCTGTCCAGCACTCTTTCGTCGAAACCGCTGGTGATCAGCAATTTGCCGCAATAAGCCCTCTCGCCCAAATGACGCACGAACTCGACGCCGTCCATGCGCGGCATGTCCAGATCGCAAAAAATCAGATCAAAGGCCCGGTCGCCGGCGTCCAGCTGCATCAGCGCGTCCAGGCCGTCGACCGCCTCGGAAATCTTGCCCATGCCCAGCTGCCGCAATACCGCGGTCAGGAATTGCCGGGACACGGCTTCGTCGTCAACCACCAAGATTTGCGGCATCGTCTCCCCCATCTAGCCCATCTCGTGCTGGCTGTTTTCACTATCGACGCCGGCTGCGAGCTTCCGCGACCGCGCCCCGCCGCGCTGTGCTTGGCCGCGCGGCGGTCCGGATCTCGTTTTTGCCCCTGTAGTATCTAAATAGCCCGCCGCCTTCGTCTTTTCCAGCCGGCGCGGCTCGGCGAGCTCAGCCGCCCCAGGCGGCCGGCCGTGCCGCGGCGGCCAGTTCCTCGCGCATTTCCAGCGCCAGCTGCCACACTTTCCGCGCCAGCGGCGACAAGGAACGGTTGGGCCGTTTGATCAAGACGATGCGGCGCCTCTCCACCGGCAGCAAGGGCAATACGCTCAAGCCGCCGCCGGCGGGCGGCGGCATGGCCAGTCCCGGCGCGACGCTGAGGCCCAGGCCGGCCGCCACCATGCGGAACACCGACTGCGAGTGCCCCAATTGCTGCGCCACTTCGCAGGCCAGGCCGTGCCGGGCCAGCACGTCGTCTATCAGCCGGCGGCTGCCCGAGCTGTGGTCCAGCAAGACCAGCGGCTGGCCGTCCAGTTGCGACCAATGCGCCGCGTCCTGGCCGGCCAAGGCGTGGTCGCTGCGGCACACCAGCCAGAAGTCGTCTTCCAGCAGGGGCTCGCTGTCCAGCGCCGCTGCCGCGTCGGGCTCCACCACCAGGCCGAAATCCACCTGTCCGCCCGTGACCGCGTCTATGTTCAGGCGCTGCACCTGGTCGTGCAACACCAGCTTCAGCTGCGGATAGCGCTGCCGGCACCGCGCGATCAACAAAGGCATCAGGCTGGCCGACAAGGTGGGGCTGCTGGCGACCCGCACCACGCCGTGCGCCTGCGCGCCCTCCATCCGGGCTTCGCCCAGCGCGTCCTGCAGCGCCTCCAGCACCCGCGTCAGCTTTCCCTGCAAACGACGAGCCGCGGCGGTGGGCTCCACCTCGCGCGTGGTGCGGTCGAACAAGCGCAGATCCAGAGCCTGTTCCAGCTCCCGCACCGCGCGGCTGACCGCCGGCTGGGTCAGGCCCAGCGCGTCGCCGGCGCGGCTGAAGCCGCCCAGCTCGATCACGGCCTGGAACACTCGCAGTTGGCGCAAAGTCACATTCATATCAATTACTCATCAATTGATCAGATAAATGCATTTGTATTCTCAATTGAGCTGCGGTTCAATAGCGGCATCCCTTGCCATCGCCGCATCGCCCCATGCCCAAACTACTCGACGCCTTCACGCTGTCCCTGCTCGCCACCGTCGCGCTGGCCACCGCGCTGCCCTGCTCCGGCGATGTCGCCGCCGCCTTCAACCTCGTCACCAATCTGGCGATTGCGCTGTTGTTCTTTCTGCACGGCGCCAAATTGTCGCGCGAGGCGGTGCTGGCCGGCGCCGCGCATTGGCGGCTGCACCTCGTGGTGCTGAGCTGCACCTTCCTGCTCTTCCCCGCGCTCGGCCTGGCCTTGCGGCCCGTCTTGCAGCCCCTGCTGACGCCGGAACTCTATCTCGGCGTTCTCTATCTGTGCATGCTGCCTTCCACCGTGCAATCGTCCATCGCCTTCACCTCCATGGCGCAAGGCAATGTGCCGGCCGCCATTTGCAGCGCCACCGCTTCCAACATCCTGGGCATCTTCATCACGCCGCTCCTGGTCAGCCTGCTGGTGGTCAAGCACCACGGCGCCGGCCAGGACTGGGGGCCGGTGCTGGACATCGTGATGCAGTTGCTGCTGCCCTTCATCGCCGGCCAGATCGCCCGTCGCTGGATAGGCGGTTGGGTGGACCGCAACAAGGGCTTGCTGCGCTATGTCGATCAGGGCTCCATTCTGCTGGTGGTCTATACCGCCTTCAGCGCCGCGGTGATCAGCGGTCTATGGCGACAAACGCCGCCGCAGGCGCTGGCCGCGCTGCTGCTGGTCAATCTGGTCTTGCTGGGCCTGCTGCTGGCCATCACCCTCTTGCTGAGCCGCAAGCTGGGCTTCTCTCGCGCGGACCAGATCACCATCGTGTTCTGCGGCTCCAAGAAAAGCCTGGCCAGCGGCGTGCCCATGGCCAAGGTGCTGTTCGCCGCGCCGGCGCTGGGTTCCATCGTGCTGCCGCTGATGCTGTTCCACCAGATCCAGCTGATGGCCTGCGCGGCCTTGGCGCAGCGCTACCGCCGCCGGCACGTGGAGGACGCGCGCTGAAAAGACGACGCCCCGCTCGGAATCGAGCGGGGCGTCTCGCGGACAAGACCGGACAAGGCAGGGCCTGTCAGCTGGAAGCCCCGCGACTCGTCGTGCAAGGCTTCACACAGCGCAGCAGATTATGAACAGGCTCTTACAGCTCGTTGATCCAGGCCTGTTCTTTTAGATGCTTGAGCTGGTCGCGCAGGCCGGCCGCCTTTTCGAACTCCAGATTGCGCGCGGCCTCCATCATTTCCTTCTCCAGACGCTTGATTTCCTTGGCCAGGGACTTTTCGTCCAACATCGCCACGCGGGCCTTGTCCACCAGCTTCTTGCGTTCGTCCTCCACGCTGTAAACGCCGTCGATGATGTCCTTGATCTTCTTCTGCACGCCCTTGGGCACGATGCCGTGCTCGGCGTTGAAAGCCATCTGCTTGGCGCGGCGGCGCTCGGTTTCGTCCATCGCCCGCTTCATGGAATCGGTGATGCGGTCCGCGTAGAGCAAGGCCCTGCCGTTGAGGTTGCGCGCGGCGCGGCCTATGGTCTGGATCAGCGAACGGTCCGAACGCAGGAAGCCTTCCTTGTCCGCGTCCAGGATGGCCACCAGGCTGACTTCCGGAATATCCAGGCCTTCGCGCAGCAGATTGATGCCGATCAGCACGTCGAACACGCCCAAGCGCAGATCTCGGAGGATTTCCACCCGCTCCACGGTATCGATGTCGCTGTGCAGATAGCGCACCTTGATGCCGTGCTCGGTATAGTAGTCGGCCAGTTGCTCGGCCATGCGCTTGGTCAGCGTGGTCACCAGCACCCGTTCGCCGCGTTCCATGCGCAGACGGATTTCGGACAAGAGATCGTCCACCTGGGTGGCTACCGGCCGCACCTCCATCTCCGGGTCCACCAGGCCGGTGGGACGCACCACCTGTTCCACCACCTGGCCGGCGTGTTCTTTCTCGTAGTTGGCCGGGGTGGCGGATACGAACACGGTTTGCGGCATCAGCAATTCGAATTCGTGGAATTTCAACGGCCGGTTGTCGGTGGCCGACGGCAGGCGGAAGCCGTACTCCACCAGATTGGCCTTGCGCGCGGCGTCGCCCTTGTACATGGCGCCCACCTGGGGCACGGTGACATGGGATTCGTCGATGAACATCAAGGCGTTCTTGGGCAGGTAATCGATCAGCGTCGGCGGCGGATCGCCGGGGCCCCGGCCGGAGAAGTGCCGGGAATAGTTTTCGATGCCTTTGCAAAAGCCCATCTCGTACAGCATTTCCAGGTCAAAGCGGGTGCGCTGCTCCAGGCGCTGGGCCTCCACCAGCTTGCCCTCTTTCTGATACCACTCCAGGCGCGCGCGCAGTTCTTCCTTGATGTGCTCGCAGGCGCGCAGCACGGTGTCGCGCGGCGTCACGTAGTGGCTGGAGGGAAACACCGTGAAGCGCCCCACCCGCTGCTTGGTCGTGCCGGTCAGGGGATCGAACAGGGTCAGCGTTTCCACTTCGTCGTCGAACATGCTGACGCGCAGCGCGGTGTCGCTGCTTTCCGCCGGATAGATGTCGATCACATCGCCGCGCACGCGGAAGGTGCCGCGGCCGAAATCCATATCGTTGCGATCGTACTGCATGGTGGCCAGCCGGCTGATGATGTCGCGCTGCGCCAGCGTCTCCCCTTCCTTCAGATGCAGAATCATCTGATGGTAGTCGGAGGGGTCGCCAATGCCGTAAATGGCGGAGACGGTGGCGACGATGATGCAGTCCGGCCGTTCCAGAATGGACTTGGTCGCCGACAAGCGCATCTGCTCGATGTGCTCGTTGATGCTGGAATCTTTCTCGATGAAAAGATCGCGGCTGGGCACATAGGCTTCCGGCTGATAGTAGTCGTAGTAGGACACGAAGTACTCGACGGCGTTTTCCGGAAAGAACTCGCGCATCTCGCTGTAGAGCTGCGCCGCCAGCGTTTTGTTGTGCGCCATGATGATGGCCGGACGTCCGCTTTGGGCGATGACGTTGGCCATGGTGTAGGTTTTGCCGGAACCCGTGACCCCCAGCAAGGTCTGGTAGGACAGGCCGTCGCCCAGCCCTTCCAGCAATTGGACAATGGCGCCGGGCTGATCGCCGGCCGGTTCGAATGGTTGATGCAGTTTGAACGGACTGTTGGGATAGGTGCGCAGCATGGGTCGAGACATCGGAGGAGATAGCCTGATTCTACGCGGTTCGCCCCCGCTTCACACCCCCGATGCGCCTGCATATAAAAAAGCTGCGATTCAGGCTATACACAGTCAAAACATTGTTTAAAATACAGTTAGACCGAGCATAAAACACGGCTTGCGGCGCAAACGCCGCGAGCCTATTTTTCGGTCCGAGATTCGTTAATATCCGCTCTCCCTGGAGTGAAGCATGATCAAGAAAATTGCAAGCCTGCTGGTATCCGCGGCGTTAGCCATGCCGGTGCTGGCAGGTGCGCCGTCCAGCGTGATGGTGGCCTCGCAGATGGCCGACCTATCCGTTCCGCGGCTGAACTCGCATTCGGTCTTGGTGCTCAACGGCATCACCGGCGAACCCTTGTACCAAAAGAACATCCACCAACGCATGCCCATCGCCTCCATCACCAAATTGATGACGGCCATGGTGCTGCTGGATTCCGGCGCCTCGCTGGATCAGGAGGTGACGGTATCCGACGCCGAGATAGACCGGGTGAAAAACACCTCCTCGCGCCTGGCGGTGGGCACCACCCTCAGCCGCAAGGAAATGCTGCTGCTGGCGCTGATGTCGTCGGAAAACCGCGCCGCCGCCACGCTTGCCCGCACCGCCTTGCCGGGCGGCAGCGCCACCTTCGTGGAACGCATGAACCGCAAGGCCCGCAGCCTGGGCATGAGCGAGACCATCTTTTACGACGCCACCGGCCTGGACATGCGCAACACCTCCACCGCCGCCGACCTGGCGCGCATGGTCCGCGCCGCGCACGGCTATCCGCTGATCCGCGCCTTCACCACCACGGAGAAGCACCAGATTCAATCGGTGAGCCGCCGCGTGCTGCAATACAAGAACAGCAACGCGCTGGTGCGCGAAGGCGACTGGGAGATTTCCCTGCAAAAAACCGGCTACATTCAGGAAGCCGGCCGCTGCATGGTGTTGCAGGCCACCGTGGGCTCCCAGCCCTTGATCATCGTATTGCTGGCCGCCGGCGGCAGCGCCGCCCGCGTCAACGACGCCAGGAGCATCAAAACCTGGCTGGAGGCGCATCCCGGCAGCTGGCTGGCCGGCTGAGTCCGCCGCCTCCAAACGAAAACGGCCCTTCCGTCATATGGCGGAAGGGCCGTTTTCATGCATGCGCTTACATATAGCGCAAGTCGAACTGAGCCAGGCCGTTGGCCGAACCCGGCTTGATGCCGCCCTCCTGCCCTTGCGGCACCGGCGCGCGGGTGGATTCGTACATCGCGTTGAAACGCAGGGTGTTGCTGCCGTTGGTCAAGCCCACCAGCGGCGAATACTGACCCAGCACGATGTCGCCGCCGCCCGGTCCCATCAGGCGGATGCCCACGCCGGCGGCGCTGCCGTTGATCGCCATCAGTTCGCCGTTGTCGCGGTCGGCCTCTCCGTTGAAACGCACCGCCACCGTGGTCATGGTGTCGATGGAGCACTCGGTCAGCCGGATATCGAAGGACACCGGGCGGGAACGGTCGCCGATCTTGCGGAACATCTGCGAGGACACCAGACCCATGCCCACTTCCAGGCTCTGCGAGTTGGGATCCAGACCGCAGGCGCTCAACACCAGTTCGCCGAAAACGTTCAAGGTGCCGTCCGCCGCCTGCGCCAACGGCGCCGCCAGCGCCAAAGCCAGCACCATCGCCTTGAATTTCATTGCTCCACTCCTTACGCCAATTCAGTTCGCCGTCTCGCCGCCCTCATACTAGAGGGCTCGAGCCGCTCAGATATAATCCAGATCGATATTGACCGTGCCCTGGAACGGGCCTTCTTCCACCTTGCCCATATTGGTGGGGACGATGGTGGCGAACATCGGCACGGTTTTCTGACGGTCGCCCTTGAAAAACTCCGCCAGGAACTCCGACTGCTCCAGCCGCAGCTGGCGTCCGTCGCCGTAAAACAGTTGCAAGCCAAGCCCGCTATCCGAGTTGTCCTTCTTTTTCACCAAAGTGGCGGTATAGGTATCCGCCTTGCCGTTGATGCCGCGGAAATAGCCGTTGACCTTGACCGGATCGTCGCAGGTTTTCTCAAGCTTCAGGGCAAAGTCCCTGCGCGGCACCGCCGGGTTGAGCCCCTTGACGGTTTTGGCGATTTTGCCGAAGTCCAAAGCATTGCTGGCCGGATTCAGGCTGACCTTCACCGCGCACTGGATGAAACGGATCTTGTCCAGCCCGGTCACCTTGTAAACCAGATTGCTGCCCTTGATGTCGTTGATCCCGCCGACCCCGTCGAACTGCAAGACTTCAAACTGCGACTTGCCGACGCTCCCATTGCCGGGATACGGCGTCTTGGTGGCGATCACCACCTGGAAGCTCAAGGAAAAATCCGTTGTCGGGCACTGATTCAATGCGATATTGGACGGGCACTTCGGAATGACCTGACCCGTCGCAATCCGCAGATTGGGGTCGAAATTGGGGCGCCCGTTATACATCACGCCAAACTGCACCCCCTGCGGAGAACTGTCCTTGCGCGGGTTAGGATAGAAGAACACCTCCTCCGCCTCCCGCAAGCCATTATGGTCTTTGTAGCAAGAGACATTGACCGTGCGCACCGAGGAGTGCCAGATGATCTCGCCGCTTGGCAGGGTGATGGGCACCGCCACCGTGGAGCCTATGTCCTCGGTAATCATCACGCTGCCATTGCGCCCCCCTTCCTTGCACGCCAAAGCGTGGCTCAAGGCCGGCAGCATGGCCAGCGCGGCCATCAATAGCAAACGCGGCAAACGACGATTCAACATGGGCTCTCCCTGCGCTGTGCGCCTGCGGAATTATTTCTTGTCTTCGCGGTACTGGCACTGGCCGTCCGCGCAAACGAAGGTAAAGGTGTCCTGAGCGCCGAAATCATTGATATTGCTCAGCTTCAGACTGGCCGGCAGCGCCTTCAGCGCAAAACGGGCCTCGCTCTTGGGCGGCACCATCAGGCCGTCCATATCGCGCGGCTTCTTGTCGCCCGGCAGTTCCAAGCCCACCAGGGTCAGGTGATAGGGGCTGGGGTTCTTGAACACCAGCTTGCCGGCGGCGGCGTCGAAGCTCAGCTGCAGCTTGTTGGCCGGGTTTTCGCCACGCGGCAATTGCGCTTCCTTGGGACGGTAGAACACCTTGATGCGCGACTTGATCGCCAGTTGCAGCACATTGTCCTTATCGCTCTTGGGCGGGACTTCCTGCACGTTCAGATAAAACAGCGACTCCCGATCGGACGGCAGGCTGGGGTCGGGAATGCGGCTCAAGCGCACCACGCCCTTCTCGCCGGCCTCGATGCGTTGCAGCGGCGGCAGCACCAGGAAGGGGGAAGCCAGGCGCTTGCCCTCGCCGTCGCTGAGCCAGGATTGAACCAGATAAGGTTGCTCCGGGTTCTTGTTGCTCAGCACCATGCTGACGTTCTTGTCCTGCTCCAGATAAATCATCCGGGTGCGGTCCAGCAGGATGTTGGCCTGCGCCGCCAGCGGCGCGGTCAGCGCGGCCAGCACGCCCGCCAGCCCCAGTGCGCGATGAAACGTTTTCATATCGATTCCTTATTCTTTATTCTGCGAGAGGCGCGCACACCATGTCGCGACTGCCCTGGCTCAGCTCGTAATCGGCCGGCAGCGGGTCCACGCGGCAACGCGTCTTGCCCCAGGAGATTTCCAGCTTGGGCGTCGGGCTCAAGCCGGTGACGAAGGTCAGACCGCCGTCGCCCACCATGCCGACGTCGCGCTTGCCGGCCACGTCGCTGACGGTGGCGCCCAAAGGCGGCATTTTGCCATCCGGCAGCCGCACCGTCAGCAAGGCCTTGCGTCCGACCTTGACCGGGAACTCGGTGCGCCCCACCGCGCCTTCGGTCAACACCACACGGCGCACCGCGGAACTGGCCTCCACCGAATCCGGCATATTGTCGTCGTCCAGGCGCACGTCCTGGCTGTAATACGGCGCCACGCTGCTCAGCATCGCGTAGCCGTTGCGGTCGGTCTGCGCCGACACGCCGTAGACCGGCACGCCGGCCACGCCGTCGGTGTCCACCAGCATGCGGGTTTCGCCGCCGTAGCTATTGCCCATGGTCAGGCCCCCGGCGTGCAGCACCAGCGAGCTGCCCAAGCCCGCGGACAGGCTGCTGTAACCGCCCTGCTGCTTGCTGGCCGAGACGTCGGCCTGCATGACGCGGCCGGTGTAATGATAGTCGCCGGACACCAAGGGCTTGCCGGAACGGGTGTCCGCGCTCATCGCCACGTTGTAGCTGTGGTTGGGGTTGCTGCTGTCCGAGTAACGGACGGTGTGATTGGTGTTGCCGGCGCTGCCCTGCACGTCGTAGCCGATGCGGCGGTTGTTCTCCAGCGGCATGCTCAAACCCAGGTAGACGCGGTTGCTGCTGCCGGTCTGGTCGCGCAGGTTCTGCACCGACAGATTGAGGCTGACGTTGCGCAAGGACCCGATATTGACGTCGCGGCTCAGCGACAGATCCACGCGCTGGGTGGCGGTGGCGTTCCAATAAGTGGACTTTTCAGCCGACAGAAACACATTGGTCTGGCCAAAGGTCTTGCTGGCGGTCATGCCCACCCGCTGTTTGTCGCTGATATAGTTCTGGCCGTCCAGATCGCTGAGGAATTGGCCGAAGGAACGGAAGTTGCGGTCCGAGAAGCGGTAGCCGAACAGACGGATGTCCGCGTCCAGGCTTTCAAACTTCTTGGCGTAGTTGAAACGGTAAGAACGGCCGGCCATATTCAGGCCGCCGCGCAATTGGGCGTTGGCCTGGGTCACGTCGGCGGACAAAGCGCCCCAGTTGCCGAGATCCTTGGCGAAGCCCATCGCCAGCGAACGGTAGTCGGCGGACGCGATGAAGCCGCTGTACAGCGACAAGGTCTGCGTCAGGCCGTAGGACGCCTCGGCGCTGGCCACGTTCGGGTGCGACGCGCTGCCGTTCTGATCCGCCTGGCCAATGGCCGCCTTGTAACGCCACATGCCGTTGCGCGTCAGGAAGGGCACCGAGGCGGTATTGACGGTGAAGGTCTGCTGGCTGCCGTCCGCCTCCTCCACGGTCACATCCAGCTGCCCTTGCGTGCTGCTGTTCAGATCGCGGATGGAAAACGGGCCCGGCGGCACATTGGTGGTGTACAGCACCCGCCCTTGATTGCGGATGGTCACCTTGGCGTTGGTCTTGGCCACGCCGTTGACCTGCGGCGCGTAGCCGCGCAGGCTTTGCGGGATCATGCGGTCGTCGCTGTTCAGCGTGGCGCCGCGCATGGAGAAGGCATCGAAAATCTCGGAAGTCTTGAAGACTTCGCCCAGGGTCAGACGCGCCTGCATGCCACGCAGATCGCGATACACCTGAGTATTGTTCCAGCTCAGACGGCTGCGGTTAGTCGCGCTGTCGTCGTACTGGTAATTGGAGCGCAGCCTCCAGGGGCCGGCGTTGGCGCCGGCCACGCCGTAACTGGTTGTCTTGCTGCTGCTGGCGCCAAGACCGTTGTCGGTGCGCTGATAGAATACGCGGTAATCCAGCATCGCGGCCGGCACGCCGTCGTTCCAGGTCTCCGGCGGCGCGTAGTCTTCATCGCGATACGCCAGTTCCGCCTGCGGCACCGAGATGTCCAGGCGCGCGTTGCTCTTGCTGTAGCGTACTTTTGCGGCGCTGACCGCCGACAAATCGACGCACTGCTCGTTCTGCGGCCAGACGATGCCGGAGCGCAGGCCCAGCTGGCGAATCAAATCCGGCGGCAAACACGGGCGCACGGTCTGATCCGCGCCTTCCGGGCGGAAATCCAGCTCCAGCTGCTGCAAAAAGCGCTGGTTCAGATACACATCGGCGATATAGCGGCCGGGCACGATATAACCGGCCTGCTCGAACTGCTCCAGGCTCACGCTGCTGCTCGGGTCCAGCTGCAAAAAGGCGTCGTTGAACTCCACCGCATGCGCAATGCAAGGGCCCAGCGTCAGCGCCACTGCCACAATGTAAATGCGATGCTTGTTCATGCCTGCCGATATCCCGATTTAAGTGCGCGCCGCCTGCGGCAGCCTGGCCCAAAACACGCCGTCGCGTCGAAGCGCGCCGGCCTTGAATCTGTCCCGTCAGGCAATGACGAAGCCGCGCCGCTTGTCAGGCGCAGGGGTATGCCTTGGGGGAATGCTTGCAGATGACTATCCTCATGCCCTGGTTTGCAGACTACTCATTGCTGACAGCGGACAAACCAGGCCAGACCATCGCCTAAGCGATGAGACCTTCAGGGCACAAGGAAACAGGAGCCGGAACCTTGCTTGGTTCCGTTATTGAATCGAACTGCGGATTACTTGTACTGCAGATCGAATACGGCGAAGGCATCCGCTTGACCCGGGGTCACGGTTACGGCGTCGCCGGCTTTGGCGCCGTCGGCTTCGTATGCAGCGCTGAAGTTCAGGGTGTTGTTGCCGTCAACCAGGTTCAGGGCGGTGCCGTACTGGTTCAGCTTGATCTGGTCGCCGTTATTGGTGTTCACCAGACGAACGCCCACGCCTTTGGCGCCGCCGCTCTTCAGAGCCATCAGTTCATTGTTGGAGCCAGCGGTGCCGGAGAACATCACAGCCACGGTCTTCAGCGTGGTGGTGGTGCAGTCGGTCAGGGTCATTTGGAACGGGGTCGGAGCCGAACGGTCGCCCACTTTCTTGAACACATGGGTCGGCACTTTGCCCAGACCCACTTCCAGGTTCACGCTCTTGGAATCCAGGCCGCAAGCTGCGGTAACGATTTCGCCCTTAACATCCAGGGTGCCGGCGGCGGCGAAAATGGAGGAAGCGGCAACAGCCATCAGGGAACCAGCAAATACAAATTTTTTCATTCTTGACTCCGACTAGGGTAATCATTCTCAAACCGCACAGCAGCCTCGCATGCCGCGTCGCGGACCATCCGCCAGTGCTGACCTGCAGTACTGGAACGCAGACGCATAGTATCAAGCGGAACCATTGCGTAGATTTTTTTGTTTCATATTAAATTTTTTCTTTAAAATCTATGCAAAAACACGCCTCGTCGACTTTAAACGATTTGATGAATCAATCTTGAATATTTGTTTTATTTCAGGGGTTTGTTAAGGATTGAGCGATATTTGCAATAAAACAACACTTCAAATAAAGAAAACCCACTCAGTCAATGCTGAATGGGTTTTTTGCTGATTTATTGAGCAGATTTGGACTGCAATCAGAAGTAGTTGACCACCAGGTTCACCGCGCCGGCCCGGGCGGTGGCGCTCCGCAGCAAATCGCGGCTGCTGAACTGGTTCTCGCCTTTACGCACGTTCAGGCTGGCGATCTTGCCTTGCTGGGCGGCGGCTTCGCTATCCAGCGTCAGCTTGGCCGGGCTGGCGCATTGATTGAGTTCGAGAGCCGGCTTGGCGCGGGCCGCGTCGGCGCTAGCCACTTCGTGAGTTTGGGCGCTGCAGCCGCCTTCAACGATGGCGCCGTAGAAATGGACTTGGCCGCCTTGGGCCATTGCTGCGGTAGAAAGAGCGGAAAGCAGGGCTGCCAGTCCAAGTGCGTGCAGACGTTTCATTTTCGACCTTCCTTTCCAAATCCCGCAATTAGTAAGCAATCACTTTTAGGTTTCGGCTTTTTTTATAAGCTCAACCAGTTCAATTGCATTCTAGTACAAGTGGCATTTAAATTGAAAGGGCTATTTGATAGTTTTTATTACAAATTATTTTGTTTTAGAAATAAGTGTTTCTTACTAATAAATGCTTGTTTATGCAGAAAGTGCTTAATAACTCTAAATGACGCCGTCTGACTATCGTTATGGCACAAACTAAGCGCGGCCGCCCACCCTCCTTGGCCGGCATGGCCGGCCGCCCGACGGACGGCGACAAAAAAGGGACGGCTAGCCGTCCCTTGGCTCCGCCGGCCTGAGCGCCGGCGAGGATGAAACCTGATAAGCATCTGTTCTATGCCCCGCGAGCAAGGGCGAAACAAGACGAAAACGGCTGAGAAAGAGGAATGTTGGCGTGGCGCATGAGCAGGCCGAAGCGGTACTCACTGCGCCACGCCTCACGAAGCGCAGCAGACATTGAACAGGTTCTCAGAGCCTGTTCAAAGTCTCGCGAGCAAGGGCGAGACAAGGCGAAAACGAGCGAAAAAGCGGAATGTACAGGTGGTACATGAGCATTTTGAGCTTGTTTTTAACGCCGTATCGCTGAAGCGCAGCAGACTTTGAACAGGTTCTAAGGCGTCAGCGGCCAGGTATCGCTGCCCTTTCCATTGTCCTTCTTCGGCGCAGCGGCCGGTTTCGAGCCCGGCGTTCGTCCCGGACGCGGCCGGTCGAAGTATTTTTCCAGCAAGGCGTCCAGGATCGCGGAAGTCTCGGCATCCGGCGCGCCGTCGTAACGCGCAGGCCGGAAATGCATCTGAAAGGCCGCCACCACGTCCTGGCTCTCTTTGTCCAGCACGCCGGTTTGCGGCGCCTCGTAGCCGTAATCCAGCAAGCGTTTCTGCAGATCCCGCACGTCGCCGCGATAAGGCGCCCGGCGCAGGTAGAACTCGACCGCCTCGCGTTCCGGCCAGGCGCCGATATTGTAGTCGCGGTACAAGCGCTCCCAGGGGAACTTCGGCCCCGGGTCCACCTTGCGTCCCGGCGACACGTCGGAATGCCCCACCACCTTGTGCGGCGGAATCTGATGCCGCGCGATGATATCCGCCGCCAGTTGCGCCACCACCGAGACCTGCGCCTCATCGAAGTCGAACCACTGCCGCCGCATCAAGGGCAGTTCGTCCTCTTCCGGAGACGGATAGCCCAGGTTCACGATCTCGATGCCGATGGAGCTGGAGTTGATCAGCCGGTCCCCTTGCCAGTAACTCCGCCCGGCATGCCAGGCTCTGCGCTCCTCCGGCACCAATTGGTACACCTTGTTGGACATGCCCAGCAATGCGGCATCCGGCACCAGGTAGTGCGCGCTGGCGCCGTGCTGGCCCTGGGTGAGCATTTCCAGCGCCAGGCCGTTGGGCACGGCGGTGTAATGGAAGACCAGATTGCGTACTCTGGAATCCTGGTTTTCGGACAGCAGACTGGCGTCCACCCGATAGCTTTTGGCCGTCCCGGCCGCGCTGGCGCAAGCGGAACTCAATGCGCTGGCCGCCAACGGCGCCAGCAGGGGCAAGGCCCCGCTCCAAGCCAAAACTCGTCTTCTACTGATCATTTTCCATTCAACCTTAGAGTCAAGCATGCGCGCGGACCTTTTCCCGGCGCACGCAGCAAAGGTAGAGTTTTTAAACTAATAAATAGTTCCAATTAAGATATTGGCATGATAAATGCCATTTAATTAACATGAAAATATCGTCGCTTGGCGCTCAAGCCTGAATCTAGGCTTGCCAGCCCTCCGATCCTGATTTAGATTGCGCTGCGATTCATGGGAAACGGGCATTGAGACTTTCTGCATTCAAATCCATCACCCGGCTGGCCCTGCTGCTGTTCATGCTCTGGCAGGCCTTGCCCCTGGCCAACGCCGCGGTTCACGCCGACGGCGCCCTTGGCCGCGCCGGTCCATCCTATGCCCTCGGCCACGGCACGGCCGCGGCGCAAGCGGCCAGCGGCGGCCATGCCCACTGCGCCGCCGAGTTGGGCGGATGCGGAGAATGCCAGACCCTGCCCGGCATGAGCCCGGCCATGGCGACGCATGCGGCGAGGCCTGGCTGGCCCGACTTCATCGCCGCCCTTCCCTCGCCGCCGCCGCCCAATCCGCCGCGTCGGCCGCCTCGCGTCTGAGAGCCGGTTCAAAGCCGGCCGCGCGCCGCGGCGCCTTGCACGGCTGACGCCGCATCGAAATGCTCACATGCGCCGCTTGCGCGCTCAGCCATCGCCGCGCCGACCGGACTTTGAACCGACCCCAGGCCTTCCGCCTTCTTTATCTCGCAGACCCGCCGCGTTCGCCGCGGCGACGCGCCAGACCGGCATCGGTCTGACTTTGCTTGGGACTACCACATATGAATGTAATCATCGGCTACCTCGTCGTGATCGGCATGATCTTCGGCGCCTTTCTGATCCACGGCGGCGCCATCGGCGCCATTCTCTCCGCGATGCCCACCGAGATGATGGCGATTCTGGGCGGCGCGCTGGGCGCCTTCATCGTCGCCAACCAGACCAAGAATCTGAAAGCGGTGGCGCGCGCGCTGCCCGCCGCGCTCAAGGGCTCGCGCCACAACAAGGCCCGCGCGCTGGACTTGCTGTGCCTGTTGTACGAACTGCAGGCCAAGGCGCGCAAAGAAGGGCTGATGGCGCTGGAAGCCGATGTCGACGCCCCCGGACAAAGCCCGGTCTTCAGCAAGTATCCGGCCATCGCTCAAGACCACCATGCGCTTAATTTCATCCGCGACTATCTGCGCATCATGGTCAGCGGCAATCTGAACGCCTTCGAAATCGAGAGCCTGATGGACGTGGAACTGGAAACCCACCACCAGGAAGGCATGGCGCCTATCGCCGCCATCCAGCGCCTGGGCGACGCCTTGCCGGCCTTCGGCATCGTCGCCGCCGTGCTGGGCGTGGTCAACACCATGGCCTCGGTCGGCGCGCCGCCGGCGGTGCTGGGCGGCATGATAGGCTCGGCGCTGGTGGGCACCTTCCTCGGCATCCTGCTGTCCTACGGCATGGTGTCGCCGCTGGGCGCGCTGCTGGAACAGAAGCTGGACGAGGACAGCAAGGAATTGCAATGCATCAAGACCGTGCTCTTGGCCGGCATGCAGGGCTATCCGCCGCCCAGCGCCATCGAGTTCGGCCGCAAAGTGCTGTTTTCCAGCGAACGCCCGGAATTCGAGGAAATGGAACAGCGCATCAAGAGCCTGCGCTGAACGGAATCAGGGCGGACGCGTCCACCCCCAACCCAAACTGGCCGCCAAGCCGCAGTTCCGCGCCCAGGCTCGCCGCCTCCCGCGCGGACAGGCTCAGGCTCAGCCGCCCCGCCTGCGCCGCCACTTCCACCCGGGCGCCGTCCGCCAGCCAGGTCAGCGACTCGATGCGCGCCGGCGGGTACTGCGGCCCCAGCCGCAGCGCGTGGCCCGGCACCACCGCGTGCTCCAGCACGTTTTCATAGCCGATGAAGCGCGCCAGCCACGCATTCGCCGGCCTGGCCAACAGCTGCGGCGGCGTCTCGCATTGCACGATGCGCCCCTGGCGCAGCACCGCGGCGCGGCTCGCCATCGCAAACGCTTCCTCTCTGTCGTGCGTGACCAGAATGGCCGGTATGCCGGACTCCGCCAGCAACTGCGCGAACTCCCCTTGCAACTGACCGCGCAAATGCGCGTCCAGGCTGGAGAACGGCTCGTCCAGCAGCAAGAGCCGCGGACGGGTCACCATCGCACGCGCCAGCGCCACCCGCTGTTGCTCGCCGCCGGACAAGGTCCAGACCTTGCGCCCTTGATAACCGCCCAGACCCAAACGCTCCAGCATCGCCGCGGCGGCGGCGGCGGCCTGGGCGCGGGACGATCCCCGTTCGATCAGACCGAACATCACATTGCCAAGCACGTCCAGATGCGGAAACAAGGCGAAATCCTGGAACATCAGCGCGAAGCCGCGCCGCTCCGGCGGCAGCCGGCTGATGTCCTCGCCGTTGAAACGAACCGCGCCGCCGTCCAGCGGCAGCAGGCCGGCGATGATTTTGAGCAAGCTGCTCTTGCCGCAGCCGGACGGTCCCAGCAGAGCCAGGGTCTCCCCGGCGGCCACCTCCAGCGACACGCCGTCCGCCGCCACCCGCGCGCCGAAGCGCTTTTCAATTCCTATGAGCTCAAGCACGCCCGTCTCCTTTTCCCGGTTCCCCCGGTCTGGCCGCGCCGCTTTCAATCACGGCGAAAGCCAGCGTCGCCAACACCATCAGCAGGCCGGACAACAGCATCGCCGCATCCGCGTTGGCCTGGCCCGGCCGGCCCAGCTTCTGATAAATCAAGGTGGTCAGGGTCAACCACTCCGGCCGTGACAGGAATAAGGTCACCGCGAACTCCCCCACCGCGGTGGCGGCGGCGAAGGCCAGCCCGCGCCGCAGCGCCGGCTGCAACAAGGGCCAGATCACCCGTCGGAACAGCCGCCAGGGCGAGGCCCCCAGGGAGCGCGCCGCCTGCGCCAGATGTTCCGGCATGCCGTCCAGCGCCGCGCCGGCGGCTTTGGCGACGAAGGGATAGGCCAGCAAGACGTAGGCTGCCAACAGCATGGCCAAATCCGCGCTCCAGCTCGGATAGAGCAGCAGCAAGCCAAACGCCACGCAGACCGGCGACACCACGAAAGGCAGAAAGGCCAGGGCCCGCAACCACAGCCAGCGCCCGGCGGCCAGCGCGTGGCACAGGCCCAGCAGGCCGGACAGCAATACGGTCAGCAAGGTGAAACGCGCCGAGTTGAACAAGGCCAGCCGCAATTCCTCGTCCCACAGTCCGGCCAGGCCGTCGAGCGCGGACAGCGCTTTCCACAGCACCGCCAGCAAGGGCAAGCCGGCGAAGATCAACAGAATGGCGAGGGCCGCCGTCAGCCAGGCGCGGTCCGTCCAGGTCCGCGCGGGCGCGGGGAGCAGCGGCTCACAGCGCGCCGGCACGCCCAAACGCGCCTCCAGCCAGGCGTAGACCGCGGCGACGCCGCCGGCCACCAGCAGGCTCAGCAAGGCCAGCGCGCCGGCGTCGGCCAGATTCAGCTCATACGCCACCAGCGTGTAAATCTCGACTTCCACCGTGGCGTAACGCTGGCCGCCCAGCAACAGCGCCAGGCCGAAGCCGGAGAAACAGTAGAGGAAGACCAAGCATAGATTGGGCAACAGCCAGGGCAGCGCCGCCGGCCATTCCACGCGCCAGAACGCGCGCCAACGCCCGGCGCCCAGGCTGCGGGCCGCGGCCAGCCGGCTGGCCGGCACCTGGGCGAAGCCATCGGCGGCCGCGCGGATCACCAGCGGCAGATTGAAGAACAGATTGCCGTACAGCAGCAGCCAGGGCGAATCCTGCAAGTTCAGCCCGCTCAAACCCTGAGGGCCGAACAGCGCCAACACGCCGACGCCGGCGACCAGGGTGGGCATCACGAAGGGCAGCATCAGCAGGCGCAGCGCCAGGCCGCGCCCGGCGAAGCGGAAGCGAGCCAGCGCCCACGCCGCCGGCACGCCGAGCAGCAAGGCCAGCGCGCAGGTCGCCGCACCCTGCAGCAGCGACCACATCATGCGCCAGCGCAGATAGGAATCGCTCAGCAAACCGAAGGACAGCGGCTCGCCGCCCTCCTTCAACAGCCGCGCCAACGGCGAAATAGACATCGCCAGCAAAAACAGCAAGGGAGGCGCCGCCAGCAACAGGCGGCTCCGACGGCTCAACATCAAAACGGCGTTCCCTTCAACGGCCAGCGGGCGGTCAACACATCCTCCACCCCGTCTTCATCCTCGCTTTGCCCCGCCTTGGCGAAGCCCAGATCCGCGGCCAAACATTGCGAAGGCAGATTGTCCGGCGCGATGGACAGCACCAGCCGCGGCGCGCCGGCCAGGGCCGCCCAGGCCCCCATCGCCAGCACCGCTTCGCGGGCATAGCCCTGGCGGCGATAAGCCGGGTAAATCGTGTAACCCAATTCCACGTCGCCGTAGTCGCCCAGATAAGGATGGCCGGGCAAGGAGTGGAAGTTGACGTGGCCGACCATCGTCAGATCGTCGCGGCGCAGCAAGGCGCGCACCGACCAGGGCGCGTAGTCGGGCTGGCGCTCGATGTCGTCCAGCCGCATGCTCATCAAGTCCTGCTCGTCCAACCATTCCGCCGCCAGCGGCGCGCCCAGCAGCTCGGCCGCCGTTTCCGGCTGACCGGCCAGACACAGCCACAGCGTCTGCGGGTCCAGATGGCGCAGCAACAGCCGCGGCGTTTCGATGTCCGGAATCATTGCCCGCCCTTCAACACCACTCGGGTCCAGCGCGCCACCCATTGGCGGGAGCGCTCGGCGATCGCCTTGCTGTCCGGCGTGTCGTGCGCGGCCGGCTGCTCCGCGAAACGATAGACCGGGTCCAAGCTCACCTTGTCCATCACCGGATACATCCACATGGTGGTGGTCACGTCCTTCTGCACCGCTTCGGAGCGCAGGAAGGCGATGAATTTCTCGCCCAGCGCCGCCTCCTTGCCGCCCTTGACCAGGGCCGCGCCCTCCACCTGGCGGAACACGCCGCCTTTCAAGGGCAGATTGCCGGTGGGCGCGTCGTTCAGTTTCTGTTTGCTGTAGAACACCTCGGCGGCCGGACTGGTCGCGTAGCTGACCACCAGCGGACGGCTGCCGCCGTTCTTGGAGAAATCGGTGTAGTAGGATTCGCTCCAACCCTTGCTGACCTTCAGCCCGTTGTCGCGCAAGCGGCCCCAGAAGGCGAAGGCCTTGTCCTCGCCCATGGCGGCGATGGTGGACAACATGAAAGCCAGGCCCGGGCTGGACGTGGCCGGATTTTGCACCACCAGCAGGTTCTTGTAGGCCGGCTTGCTCAAATCCTCCAGCGTCTTGGGCAGCGCCAGCTGGCGCTGGGCGAACCAGGCCTTGTCGTAATTGAGGGTGACGTAGCCGTAGTCTATGCTCACCGCGCCCGGCAAGGCGGCCTTGCCGCCCTGGGCCAGCGCCGCCGGCACCGGAGCCAGCACGCCGGCCTGCTGCGCCTTGCCGATCAGGCTGTTGTCGATGCCGAACACCACGTCGGCGATGGGATTGGCCTTGGTCAGAATCAGCTTGTTCAGCATCTCGCCGGCGTCCCCGGCCTTGATGATGGAGACCTTGGCGCCGTTCTGCTTTTCGAACTCGGCCAGCAAGGGCTTGGACACGGTGAAAGAGCTGTGCGACAGCACGCGCAGCTCGGCCGCCGACGCGGCCAGGCTGGACGCCGCCAGCGCAACGGCTATCAAAGAGGAAAAACGCTTCATGGATATCTCCGTACACGATAGTCCGGAGCAAGCGGAATGCGGGCCCTGGCCCGCGCATCACGCTCCCTCCGCTGGCATGACCCAGATCAGGTTGCAGGGTATTTTCTCAGCCCGCGTCGCGGGCACCCCTGGTGACAGCGCGCCAGTATACCGCAGCGGCCGCCGGCTGGCAGCCAACAATCCTTAACAGAGTGGGCCCGCGCCTTAACACGCCGATGACAAGCGCCTTCTAAGCTGAATGCATGCTTGCGCCCGCTCCGGGCGCGTTTGGAGACCATGCTTGAACCCCATGCCCACCCTTGGCCGGCCGCCGACTAGAACGGCCGAGGCCATCCGCTTCACCGCAAAAACCGCGCTGGGGCTCCTGCTGGCCGCGCTCAGCCTGCCCGCGCTGGCCCAGGCCGGCATCGGCGTCGCCGGCGCGCGCCATTTGCTGTCCCGCACCGGCTTCGGCGCCAACCCGGCGCAAATCGCCGTGTACGCGCCGCTGAGCCGCGAAGCCGCGGTGGATCGGCTGCTGGCCAATAGCCAGGCCAACGCCGCCACGCCGCCGCCGTCCTGGGTCGACGAAGCCTTCGAGCGGCCGGGGCAGCCCAATTTAGACGAAGAGGCGAAAAAGGCGCTGCAAAAGCTGCGCGCCGAGCACGCGGTGGAATTGCGCGGCTGGTGGCTGAACGAGATGCGCTACACCTCGTCGCCGCTCAGCGAAAAAATGACCCTGTTCTGGCACAACCACTTCGTCTCCGCGCTGGACAAGGTGCGCTCGCCCCAACTGATGTATCGGCAAAACGTCTTGCTGCGCCAGTACGCGCTGGGCAACTTCGGCGCCATGCTGCACGCCGTCGCCCGCGATCCGGCGATGATGCGCTATCTGGACACCGCCAATAACCGCAAGGGCCAGCCGAACGAGAACTTCGCGCGCGAGGTGATGGAGCTGTTCACCCTGGGCGAAGGCCATTACAGCGAACAGGACATCCGTGAAGCCGCGCGCGCCTTCACCGGCTGGGGGCTGAATCGCGACGAGCGCTTCGTCAACCGTCCGCGCTTGCACGACGACGGCGACAAGCTCGTCTTCGGCCAGCGGGGCGACTTCAACGGCGACGATGTCTTGGACCTGCTGCTGCAACAGCCGGCCACCGCCGAGTTCATCGCCGCCAAGCTGTGGAAGGCCTTCGTCTCGCCCAAGCCGGATCCGGCCGCCGTCAAGCGGCTGGCCGCCGGCTTCCGCAACAGCCGCTACGAAATCAAGCCCTTGCTGCGCGCGCTGCTGCTAAGCCCGCAGTTCTGGAGCAGCCAGGGCCAGTTGGTGAAATCGCCGCTGGAGCTGACCATAGGCACCCTGGTCACCTTCGACCTGAACCCGCCGGACTGGCGCGCGCTGGCCGGGCTCAACCGTCAGTTGGGCCAGGACGTGTTCGCGCCGCCCAACGTCAAAGGCTGGCCGGGCGGCGAGGCCTGGATCAACAGCGCCACCTTGCTCAGCCGCAAACAGTTCCTGGACCGCATCGCCCGCGACGCCGCGCCCGCGCGCAACGCCTTTGCGCTGCCGGACGGCGGCATGGACGAAATGAAGGGACGCGAGGCGCGCATCAACCGGCTGGCGGCCGCCGGCCTGCGTTCCATCAGGCTGCAGCCGGATGAATGGAGCGCCATCTACCAAATCCGCAGCGCTCAGGACGCCGCCAAGCTCTTGCTGGCCTTGCCGCCGGCCAATCCCCTGCCCGAATCCGACAGCGGCGCGCAAGCCATAGCCCCGCTGCTGCTGGACCCGGTTTATCAAGTTCACTGACGGAAACCCAGCCATGTTCCAGCGACGACAATTTCTCAAAGCCATGGCCGGCGGCCTGATGGTGTCCGTGCTGCCCAATCTGAGCTGGGCGCTGGCGCCGGCCGGCTATCAACGCCTGTTGGTGCTGATCGAACTCAAGGGCGGCAACGACGGCCTCAACACCGTGGTGCCCTACGCCAGCGCCGACTATTACCGGCTGCGCCCCGGCATCGCGATTCCCCGAGACCAAGTGCTGCCGCTGGACGAACACCTGGGCCTGCACCCGGCCATGACCGGCCTGCGCCCGCTATGGCAGCAGCAGGAGCTGGCGGTCTTGCAGGGGGTGGGTTATCCCGATCCCAATCTGTCCCACTTCCGTTCCATCGAGATTTGGGAAACCGCGTCCAATAGCCAGCAATACCTGAGCGAGGGCTGGTTGACCCGATTGTTCCGCGAGCAGCCGACGCCGCGCGGATTCGCCGCCGACGGCGTGGTGTTGTCCAGCCAGGCGCTGGGCCCGCTGGACGGCGGCGCCCGCGCGGTGGTGCTGAGCAATCCGCAAGACTTCGCGCGCCAGGCCAAACTGGCCGCGGACCAAGGCCATGCCGGCAGCGGCGCGCTGGGCCACATTCTCAAGGTGGAGGGCGACATCCGCCAGGCCGCCGCCGAACTGAGCCAAGCCGCCAAACCCGTGGCCGCGGCGGATTCGCCGATGGCCGCGCCCCGGCCGGCCGGAGCCTTCGCCCAGGCCGTCGCGACTCTGACCGACACCCTGTCCCGCGGCGTATCCATCGCCGTGGCCCGCATCACGCTCACCGGCTTCGACACCCACGGCAACCAGCCGCCCACCCAGGCGCGGCTGCTGGGAGAGCTGGCCGACGGCATCGCGCTATTGCGCACGCAATTGCAACAGCAGGGGCGCTGGGACGACACCCTGGTGCTCAGCTACGCCGAATTCGGCCGCCGCCCGCGCGAAAACGGCAACCGCGGCACCGACCACGGCACCGCCAACGTCCATTTCGCCGCCGGCGGGCGCGTGCGCGGCGGCCTGTATGGGCAAAGCCCGCAATTGGCCGGCGTCGACGACGGCAACCTGCCTTGCGCCATCGACTTCCGCCAGGTCTACGCCACCGCCATCCAGAGCTGGTGGGGCAAGGACGCCCACAATGTGCTGGGCGGCCGCTTCGCCCCCCTGCCCATTCTGAAGGCATGAAAAAAGCCGGCCCCTAGGGGCCGGCCGTCTACAGAGAACCACTCAGCGATTTACTTCCAGCTGGACGCCAACACCGGCTGCAAAGCCGCCTGATAGTTGTCCGGCAGGTTGACCTGGCCAGCGGCCGGCGGATTGAAGGCCGCCATCGCATTGACCAGCGCCTGCACCTGACTGGCCGCCAGGGCCTTGCCGTCGCCGGACTGGAGGGTCTCGATCTGGTTCGCGGCATTGCCGAACCAGTTGTTAATCGACACCTTGTCCTCAGTGCCGATCACGCTGACCTCCAGGCTGGCGCCCTGACGCTTGAACCACAGCTGGTCGGCATTGACGCCCTGGCCGAACTTCAACACATCCTGGCCGCCGGTGTCGGTGATGCCGTCCTGGCCATCGCCGCGCTCGAACTGATAGGTGTCGTTGCCGTTACCGCCCTCAAGCACGTCGTTGCCGCGGCCGCCGACCAACAGATCGTTGCCCTCGCCGCCGTACAAGGCGTCATGGCCGCCGTTGCCAACCAGCCAATCGTCAAGCGCGCCGCCGCGCAGGGTATCGCCCAGCTCGGTGCCCAACAAGGGCACGCCCTGCTTCATCAACTGATCGGCGGTCCACTTCACGCCGGAGGCGAAGGTGATCTGTTCGATCCAGTTCAGCTGATCGCCAAACCAATCCTTCACCGTCACGCTGTCCTGGCCGTTGATGTGGCGGAACACCATGT